>JALHTD010000203.1 GCA_022865555.1 Thermoanaerobaculaceae bacterium
ATCGGCGTGGTGCCGGGCCGCGACTTCAAGCCGGACCTGGTGGCCGACATCCGGCTCGCTCGCGCCGGTGACCCCTGCCCGCGCTGCGGCGCGCCCCTCGTCCTCAAGCGCGGCATCGAGGTGGGCCACATCTTCAAGCTCGGTACAAAGTACTCCGAGCCGATGGCGTGCAACTACCTGGACGAGAAGGGCGAGACGCACGCCATGATCATGGGCTGCTACGGCCTGGGGATCGGGCGCACCATCGCGGCCGCCGTCGAGCAGAACAACGATGAGCACGGAATCATCTGGCCGCGGCCGCTGGCGCCGTTCGAGGTCGAGCTGATCGCGCTCAACCCGGACGTCCCCGCGGTCAACGAGGCCGCCGAGAAGATCTACGCCGGCCTGCAGGCGGCGGGGGTCGAGGTGTTCTACGACGACCGCGACGAGCGCC
Organism: Thermoanaerobaculaceae bacterium; assembly: GCA_022865555.1. Lineage (GTDB taxonomy): Bacteria > Acidobacteriota > Thermoanaerobaculia > Thermoanaerobaculales > Thermoanaerobaculaceae > RBG-13-68-16. The sequence continues at coordinate 434 of JALHTD010000203.1, forward strand.
CGGGCGTCAAGTTCAACGACGCCGACCTGATCGGCTTCCCGCTCCGGGTGGTCGTTGGCAAGAAGGGGGTCGAGCAGGGGCAGGCCGAGCTTTCGCTGCGCCGCGACCGCGTCAAGGTGCCGGTGCCGCTGGGGGACACGGTTGCCAAGACGCTGGAGCTGTTGGCCGGCATGTAGAAAAGGTCATGACTTACAACTTCAACGCCGACCGCTGGTACGAGAATCAGAGGGGCCTGCTGGTCGCGCGCCGCGAGCGGGGCGAGCTGGACGAGCGCACCTTCGCCGAGGCGCGCGATGAGCTTGACCGGCGCTACGAGGAGATGCTCTCCAGGCTGGATGGGTCGTTCCGGCTTCCGACCTGATCGGCGTCTCAGCGGATCTCGAAAGCGGACTTGAACTCGAGCTTCGTCCCGGTGATCCTGTCCTCGATGATGTGGCGCTGGGTGTATCTCCCTCTCGGCACGCCGGCCTCGAGCGAGACGCGGGCGGTCAGCGGCAGGTAGAACGTGGCGGGGTGGTACACGAACGTGTCCTCGACGCTCTGCCAGTCGGGGCGGTCGAGCACGACCTCACCCGAGGGTCCGATGAGCCTGTAGGCCACGTGGAGGCTCGCCTTGTCGTCCCGGAAGCCGATGCCGAAGATGCCGAACGAGTAGTGCACGGGTTGCTCGGCAAGGAACACCGGCGGGCTGACGGGAGGGCCGTCCTCGGAGGACCGAAACGTGAAGTCGCGCACCTCGAGTTTGGTGGCCGGCGCGATGGGTGTCCCTTCCACGGGGATTGCGGGCGACCGTTCGGCGCTCCTCTTCCCGAGAGCATCCTCGGCTTTGATCATCACCTTGCACGTTCCGGGGGGAACGAACGGTGGCAGGCGGAAGTGCAGCTTCCCTGTGATCGGGATGTTGCCGGTGACCGGCTCGCGGAGCACCAGGTTAGTTGGCTTGTCGAGCGGAAGGCCCGCGGCGTCGTACGGAACCATCGTGATCGAAACGTCCACCAGGTTCTTGGTGTCCCTCGCGTACCCCGTCAGCTCGTACCTGAGGAAGACCTGGTCGCCGGGCCTGTAGGGTCCACGCTTGCGCACCGGGCCGCCCTCGGACTCGAGGAACTCCAGAGTGGCGACCGTGATGCCGGTAGCGGGAGGCGGTGCGGCTCGGTGTATCACGTACGCACCGTACGCCCCGCCGCCGACGCCCGCGAGCCAGAGGAAAACAACCAGGGCCCGCAGGCCCTTGCTCGGCTCTCTCTCCACCACCACCGTGTCGGCGACGTGGTCGCCCAGACGCTGGCGCTGCTTGGAGAAGATCGCGATGAAGAACCCCACCAGGTAACCGGCCAGCGCGTCCACGATTCGGAGCAGGTTGCGCAGGAACGAGGCGCCCATGGTGCACTCCCCGCCATGCGTCATCCTCACCTGCACCCCCGCCATGGCCTTTCCGAGGGTGGCACCGAAGGCCCCCTCGAGGAGGGAGGTGTAGAGGAAGCCGAAGAGAAGGGTGGCGGCGATCGCTACGACGCCGGCCTTCCCGGTGACCGAGAATCCGCTCTCGCTGACCCCGCCCCAACGGGTCGCGGCCCACATCCCGGTGACCGCGAAGACGGCGGCCAGCACGACGGTGTCCAGAACCACCGCGATCATCCGGTCGCCGAGGCGCGCTACCGGGGGTCCGGCGAGACCCGGAGCTCCGACGACAGGGGGTGGCGGGGCGGCGGCCTTGCGTCCGCTCCGCGAAGGCAGCGGATGCGCGCACATCTCACACGCGGAGCTGGCGTCCGAGTTCTTCCACCCGCAATTCGGGCAGAACATGCTCACCTCCATGCGTTCGTCAGCAGATCAAGTTTGGGGCCGGGGACCGCCCGCTGTCAACGCGAGAACGTCACTCACTGCGGCGGCGGGGCGGCCCTAGCGCTTGGGCTTGTAGAGCCCGGCCCTGTTGATGCCGAGCATCCCGGCCTTGTACGAGCGCTCGTCCACCTTGGAAAGAGACGCCGCCTGGCGCCGGCCCAGGAGCGGGAAGTGCCGGACGGTGTCGAGCCGTGAGGCGATCACCCCCAGACCCTCGTCGCTGGTCTCCCAGCAGAGAGCGTCGAAGCGGGAGAGGTCGAGGGGTCTCGAGTAGGCGCGGAGGGTCTTCTCACGGTCCACGTTGAAGAAGTCCTCGAAGTAGGAGAGCACGAGCTCCCGCAGGGTACGGAAGACCGGCTCCCGGAAACGCAGGCCGACGTAGTTGGACTGTGCCACCGCACCGATGTGCCCGCCGCGCTGGAAGATCGCGATGACGTGGTCATCGTCGCGCACCGCCCTCATGTCAACCAGCAGGGGAGGGTGGCCCAGGCGACGAAGCGCGGCCGCCGCGAACAGCGCCCCGTCGAAGCAGTGGGCCTTGCGGTCGCGCAGCACGCTCCTCGGGCAGCGGTAGACGGGGTCCGCGCTGTACGAAAGCCGGTCGAGAAAAGCCTGGATCCGCGCCGGATCGGCGAGGCGGTCGAGCACCGCGAGCTCGGCCCTGGTCCACTGGCCGCGACTTCTCGTTCTGCTCAACGGGTCGCCCTCATGCCCCGTGCGCGGCCACCGGCGTGGCTGACGCACGGGCGCTCTTCGCGGCCGGCCCCGTGAACTCGTGACAGGAGGCGCAGTCGCCGCCGTCCTTGTAGTGGTCCTTCTTGTCGTCGTGGCAGGCCACGCATGCGTCGCGGCCGGTGACCTTCCAGATGTGGGGCTGGTGGCAGTCGGTGCAGGAGGCGTCCGGATGGCCGCCCTTTGTGTGGATCCCGGGCAGCTTCTCATGGCAGGTCTTGCAGTCGTTGATCGGCTTGATCTCCTGCTCCTTCGCGTGGCAGGTGTCGCATCCCCCCGACATCATCGGCGTCTTGGCGTCGAGCCTGTGGCAGGTGGTGCAATCCGCGCTGGGGCGCACGCCCGGGGCGTGACATCGGTTGCACATCATCGTCGCGTGCTTGCCCTTGAGCGCAAAGGGGTGCCAGGCCTCCTCGGAGACCGGCGGCAGGGCACCGAGCGTCTCCAGCGGGCCGCGCTGCGGCATCGTGTGGCAGGCGGTGCATGACCGGGTGAGGATGTTTCCGTCGGCCGTTGCGTGCCGGCCATCGTGGCAGCGGAAGCAACCAGGCCAGTTGCGGTGGCCGATGTTGTCCGGATAGGTGGTCCAGTCGACCTTCATCTTCGGGAACACGCTGCGGTTGTAAATGCCGGTGGCGATGGCGACCGCGTCCTCGATGTCCGCGCCCCTGCTGGCGTACACGGCGGGGTAGTTCTTGGCGTAGAAGTTGAAGATCCTGTCGCGGATTTGTTTGTTCGCGGTGACCTGGTCGGGGTAGCCCGCCATCAGGGCTTCCGCCGCCGTCTTCTTGACCCACGGGAGGTCCCGCTTGATGCTTCCGTTGTTGAGGGCGAGGTCGATGGCCCGGTCGGGCGGGGTGAAGATGTGGGTGGGCCGGTTGTGGCAGTCCATACAGTCCATGGTTTTCTTGGGCAGCTTCGCAAGCTCCTCGCGGGAGATCGGCTTGTCGAGCGACGTGTACTCCCGCTCCTGCCCGTAGGCCCCAACGACCTTGAACCAGGCGATGTCCAGCTCCTGTTCGTCGCGGGCGGCGTAGATGATCCTGTTGTCGATCACCATGTGCCAGTGGATGCCGGCGCTCTGCCCCAGCTTGGAGGTGCCGCCGCCGGTCTTCATCATCAAGCTGATCTGATCGCTGGTGTTGGCCTCGTCGTACCGGAAGTAGGGGATTTGCAAGAGCTGCGCCCCGTAGAACTTCTGCGGCCAGTGGCACTCCTCGCAAGTCTCCCGCGCCGGGCGCAGGTTCTTCACCGGGACCGGGATCGGCGTGGGGTAGGTGTGGAACGTCACGGCCAGGACCTGCCGCGCGCCGGAGAGCTTGGACTTCACGTAGAACGACGCTCCGGAGCCCACGTGGCAGTCCACGCAGCGGACCTTGGCGTGGGGGGAGTGCTGGTAGGCCGCAAACTCGGGCTCCATGACGGTGTGGCAGAGCCTGCCGCAGAACGTGATGGACTCGGTGAAGAGAAAGGCATGATACCCGGCGACGCCCAGGAGCAGCAGGAGCAGGAACCCGCCGATGAGGGCGTAGGCGAACTTCTTGCGCTGGAGGTCATCGTTGAGATCAACCCTTGGATACGGAGGTGGCGCCTCGGCCCCCAGCTTTCGCCGGCGGCGGCTCTCCCGCCGCATGCCGTACAGGACGATGACCAGCCCGAGGAGGAGGAAGGTCGGGAAGATCATGTAGGTGACGATCCCGAAGTAGGGGCTGGTCTGCCTCATGACGAACTGCACCAGCGACGCGAAAACAATCAGAAGGGCGCTGCCCGCGACAACGAGCCCGCCGAAGTAGCTCAGCGGGTTCCTGTAGAGTCCCTGACCTGGCTGGTGTGTGGTCACCGATCTTCCTCCCGAAGATTCTTTCGCCTCAACTCGAAGGTCGCTGCGAGGATGGTATTCACGCAGCTCCCTTCTGACAAGCCTGTGTTTCTCGGACTGCCCGCAGACCGGTTACGCTGCACGGCCTGTCCCGCTGCCTCGTGCTCGGCGAAGTTCTGAGAAGCCGCCGCTGGCTGGCCGCTGAGGGAAGCCAGAACCACTGCCCGGGCGCGTCGAGGCGGGAAGCTGCACCTTCCGGCTAGCTGCTCCTCGACTCCTGCCAGGGTGGAAGGAGCTTGACGAGCAGGAAGAGGATCAGGAACGGCAGGATCAAAAATCCGATACCGACCAGGAGGCCCTCGGCGCCCACCAACTGCATCTTGTAGACCGTGAGACCACGCAGGCTCTTGGAAAAGAGCTGTCCACCGATCACGACGTTCCAGCGCGTGCTGAAGATTCCGACCTGGATGAGCAGAGCGGCAATGAAGTAGCCTACCCGTTTCAACTCGTCAGGGAGCCTCGAGAAGCGGGCTATTGCCAACAACAGGATTGGTCCAATGGTGCCCAGCAAGATCTGAACGATAGTCAGGCTCAGGAAGAGCTTGCTAAAGATGAGCTCGCTCAGGATCTTGATGGACTCTTCAGATTCGTAGAGCCGGTGGATGAAGTCCAAGGTCTCGAGCGACAGGTCGACGATCAACGTGTAGAGCAGGAACGACGCCAGCTTGTTGAGGCAGCTCATTTCCGGTGTCTTGCGCCGCACCAGCGTGGTGAAGTAGTAGAGGAGCAGGACGAGCGCGATACCCGAGACGATGGCAGAGAAGAGGAACACGATCGGCATGAGCACGCTCGACCACCAAGGGTTGGCTTTGACCGATCCGAAGATGAAGCCCACATACCCGTGGAGGAGAAACGCGGAAGGTATGCCGATCAGCGTGATGGTGTGGACCGCCTTCTGGTCAAAGGCCACCGCCTTGGGGGAGATGTCATTCGAGCCAAGCGAGATGAGCCGATAGGCGAGCCTCCGCCATCCCTTCTGACTCTCGCTCCATTTCACCACGTCGGCTCGGTACTCGAACCAGATCTCGAGCAGAAGAACCACCATCAGGTACCAGGCATAGACAAAACCGAACATCGCCATCGCGGACTCGAAGTGCGGCGTGAGGAAGATCTCGAACGACCGCTCTGGGTGCCCCAGGTGCGCGAGAAGCGGCATAGGCGCGACGATCAGAAAGGCAAGCGCCGTGAGCATGGCGAGCCGGTAAGTGGGCTCCACCTCTTTAACCTTGAAGACTTTCTCGAGCGAGGCGAGGATGAATGCCCCTGCCACCAACCCGGTGAGGTATGGGTAGATGACAACGAGCAGCGCCCAGTGAAGCTCGGCCTCGTTGGGGTAGATGAAACCGGAGACCTGGCTCAGGCTTTCCGCAAGCTGCTTGAAGAGCTCGTCCACGGCTACCGTACCTCCCTGTCCAGCTCGGAGTAGAGGACCTTCGGTTCCGTGTTGAGGTAGGGCTTGAGAACTTGGAGTTGGCTCATGCGCATCAAGCGGCGCAGGGGACTGGACATAGCCTTGAGCTCGCCGAAGACTCGCGCCTGGGTAGGGCACACCTCGACACAGGCCGGAAGCAGACCCTTGGTGATCCTGTGGTAGCAGAATGTGCATTTGTCAGCGGTCTTGGTTCGTGGGTCGAGGTAGCGAGCCCCGTACGGGCAGGCCTGAATGCAGTAACGGCAGCCGATGCAGTAGTCCTTGTCGACGAGGATCACGCCGTCCACGGACTTAAACGTTGCGCCGACCGGGCATACCTGGACGCAAGGTGGGTTGTCGCAGTGGTTGCAGAGCTTCGGCACGAAAAAGCTCCGCAGCACCTCGCGGTCGGACTCCGCCGCTGAGAAGCCGTGAATTCCCCCCTCGGGGCTGTCGACGGTGACCTCTCCGTCGCCGTAGACCACGTACCGCTCAACCCAAGTGCGGAAGTAGTAGGGCTGTCTCAGCACATCGTTCTCGGCCTTGCATGCCTCGGCGCACCGGCCGCAGCCGATGCACTTGTCGACTTGGATTCCCATGCCGTAGTAGTGCTCACCGGCGTCGTAGCCCTCTTTCTTCTCGTCGGCGAAAAGCGGCAGCGGGCCACACATGCTCAGCAGGACGGCAGAACACGGGAGCTGCAGCAGCTTGAGGAGGAACTCTCTTCTCTCACAAGTGGTTGCCATCTAGCGGCCCTCCGGATAGTGGGGGTAGTGGCACTGCCAGCACAGGTACCTGCCGCCGTGTGTCGCGAGGTCGATGCGGCGAATCTCCTTTGCGCTTGGTGCATTCTGGGCGTGGCATTTGCCGCAGAACTCACGGTTGGTCGGTTTCTTCGGCAACGCCGACCGGGGGTCTTGCCTGTGCTGCGGAGAGGCCTCATGGCACGTCTCGCACTCGAGTGAGTCGTGGTGTGAGATGGCCTTGATTCTCGCGATCGACGCGTGGCACGCCGAACATGTGCCGGGCACGTGGGGCGGCGTGGGGTCGTGGGGGTTGTGGCAGGTGGGGCAAGGCTTCATCGGGTTGTGGAGCTTTTCAAGAATTTGCGGAAAGCCCGTCGGGCGAGACGGCAGGTAGTTGTGACAGTACAGGCAGGCCCCTCGCTCACGCGGCACGAATGGTTTCTTTGCTTCCGGATCGCTGGCGTGCTCGCTGGCGGGACCGTGGCAGACCTCGCACGCGAGCCCGCGGTGGAACGAGCTACTTTTCTTCTCGGCTTCCTCGGTGTGGCACTCCACGCAGGTTTGCATCCCCGCATAGCGCACCGACTGGCTGGCTATTTCGTCGACGGCGGCGGCCCGGTAGTGACCGAGCTTGCCAAACGACTTGGGAACGAAGATGTGGCGCACCACAACAAGGGCCACCACCGCCACGGCGAAGAGGACTGCAAGCCTCGCAACCTGATCCGGAATTCTGAAGGTCCTCAACCATCCCCCCTGGTGATTGAGACAAAGTAAAGAAAACCTGAGCCGAACCTTTGCTGCCCTTGCTTTGGTATCACATCCGCATTCCGAGCGTCAAGGCACCCTCAAAGATGTGAGCCTGCTTTTCGCGGGTGCACTGCCGGCCAGCGATCGCAGAATCCTGACCGGATCCCCGGTTTCGCTGGGGCGGGCCCGACGGGAGTTGGTTTGGCCGGACCGGTCAGGGCTGCGCGGGCGCCAGCGACGCCTCGAGAGCCGCACCCAGCAGGCCGGCGCGCGGATCGAGCGCCACGCGCAGCGGGATGCGGCTCATGAGATCGCTCATCCGGCCCTTGTCGCGGAACGCCCGGAGGAACGTCCCGTCCTGGAGCTTGGGCAGGATCTTGGGCGCGATTCCGCCGCCGACGTAAACGCCTCCGGTGGCCATGGACCGGAGCGCCATGTTGCCGGCCTCCGACCCGTAGGCAACAACGAAGAGGTCGAGGGCCTGCTCGCAGGCGAGGTCTTGCTTCGCGAGCGCGTAGCGGGCGATAACCTGGCCGGGGTCCTCGCGCGCGATCGCCTGGGTGACCTCCGGCCAGGTGGAGACGCCCCGCTCCACCAGGAACCGGTAGATCCGCACGAGGCCGGGTCCGGAGACCGCCCGCTCGGCCGAGACCGGGAGGTAGGACTTCTCGAGGTAGGCGCCCAGCTCGCGCTGCAGCTCCCCCTGGGGGGAGAAACCGGCGTGCCCACCCTCCGTGGGGTTGGCGCGGTAGCGGCGCCCATCCCAGAACAGCACCGCCTGCCCGAGCCCGGTGCCGGCGCCGATCACCGCCCGTGTGCCGTGGGTCTCGGCGACGCCCTCCTGCAGGGTGACGAAAGCCTTGGTGGGGAGCGCCAGCATGCCCATCGCCGCGGCGGCGAAGTCGTTGATGAGCCTGACCTGCGCCAGGCCGGTCTCCTGCGCGAGGCTCTGCTCGGTGAGGGACCAGGGGAGGTTGGGCGTCCGGCAGGCGCCGTCGATCACCGGGCCCGGGAGCCCGAAGCACGCAGCGGCCACCGGCTCGCGGACGTCCTTGAGGAACTCGAGCACGATCGGCGCCAGGCCGGGGTACCGTGGGCTCGGGAACAGCGTCTCCCTGACGATGTGGACCGACTCCCCCGCGGGTTCGGCCAGGGCGAGCAGCGTCTTGGTGCCACCCACATCGCCTGCCAGAACAAGCGTCACGGTCGCCTCCAGCGCGGTCGAAAGGCCGCACCCCCGATTATCACCGGGCTGGGCCTCTCTTTCTAGAGGATGAAGTCCGTCGACACGAAGTTGGACAGCCGGTCCCGGACGGTCCTGGTGATGATCGCCTTGTTCAGCGGGTTGTCCTTGGCCGCCACCAGCGTCCTGATCGTGAAGACGCGCAGGGCGTCCGAGACCGAGAGCGTGCCCTCGGCCGAGTCCTTGCGGCCCGTGAAGGGGAACGCGTCAGGGCCGCGCTGGCACTGGCTGTTGATGTTGAGCCGGCACACCTGGTTGACCATCGGGTCGATGAGGCGCGCGATGACTTCCGCGTCGGTCCCGAAGATCGAGAGCTGCTGGCCGTACTTGGACTCGACGACGTAGCGGATCGGCTCTTCCAAGTCCTCGAACGGCAACACGGGCACGACCGGCCCGAACTGCTCCTCGCGGTAGAGCCTGGACTCCGGGCTGGTCGGGTACACGATGGCGGGGTAGAAGAACGTCCCGCGGACTGTTCCGCCGCCCTCGTTCACCACTCTGCCGCCGAGGCGCACGGCCTCCCGGACGAGTTCGGACAGGTAGCCTGTCTTGCCCGGCTCCGGCAACGGCGTGATAGCGACCCCGTCCTCCCACGGCATGCCGACCTTGAGCTCCGCGACCGCCTTGGAGAGGCGCCGGAGGAAGTCGTCGGCGACTCTGGAGTGGACGAAGACGATCTTGATGGCCGTGCAGCGCTGCCCGTTGAACGAAAGCGAGCCCAGGACGCACTCCCGCACCGCCAGGTCGAGGTCGGCGTCGGGAAGGACGATGGCGGGGTTCTTGGCCTCGAGGCCCAGCACCGAGCGGAGGCGGTGCGGCTGGGGGTGGGCCTTCTTGAGGGCGTCCGCCGCCCCGCTCGTTCCGATGAAGGCGAACACGTTGACCTTGCCGGAGGCCATCAGCGGGGTCATGGTCTCGCGCCCGCTGCCGTAGACCGTGTTCACCACCCCGGGCGGGAACGAGTCGCGGAACGCCTCGAGCAGCGGGCGGTGGAGCAGCACGCCCAGACGCGGCGGCTTGAAGACCACCGTGTTGCCCATGATCAGGGCGGGGATGAGGATCGTGAAGGTCTCGTTGAGGGGGTCGTTGTAAGGCCCCGCGCACAGCACGACGCCGAGCGGCGCGCGCCGTACCTGGCCGATGATCCCCTGCTGGATCACGAACCGCGAGGACGTGCGGTCGAGGTCTTTGAGGGCGTCGATGGTGTCCCGGACGTAGTCCACCGTGCGGTCGAACTCCTTCTCGGAGTCGGCGCGCGACTTGGCGATCTCCCACATGAGGAGCTTCACGACCTCGGCGCGGCGGGCGATCATGCGGTGAACGAACCCCTCGACGTGAGCGATGCGGTCCGCCACCGACATGGTGGCCCAGGGGCCGCGGCCGTTGTCCCAGGCCCGGACCGCCGCCTCCAACGTCGCCAGCGCCTCCTTCGCACCGAAGAGCGGGAAGCTCCCGATCACACGCTGGACCGGACCGGTCGGCGTCTCGACGCAGATGGGAGAGGCCACCTCCTGCATCGGGCCCTCCCAGAGCCGGATCTCGCCGTCTACGAGGTACTCGCGCTGCTCGACCGGGCCGGCGAGAGCCAGATCGGCTGGAAGCCCTGCCGGGTCCGGGAACACCAGCCTGTCCGCGACGCTCATGATGCACCTCCGTATTTGTGAAGCAGTTCACAAGCGGCAGACCTCGACGCCCGCCGCCTCCGACAGCCTCATCGCCTCCGGCAGCCGCGGCATTCCTGCGCCGGCGGACCTAGCCGAGCCGCCTCCGGAAGCGCAACCGGGCGAGGCCCAGGATCGCAACTCCCATCACCACAAGGGCGAGCGCCTGCGGCCAGAGTACCGCAAGACCGACGCCCTTGAGGAACACGCCGCGCAGGATGACGAGGTAGTAGCGCAGGGGCACGAGGTACGTGAGGGCCTGGAAGAACGCCGGCATGTTCTGGATCGGGAACGCGAACCCCGAGAGCAGCATCTGCGGCAGGATGAAGACGAACGCCGAGAGCATCATCGCCTGCTGCTGCGTCTGGGCAAGAGTCGAGATGAACAGGCCCAGGCCCAGCGTGCAGAGCATGTAGGGGAGCGTGAGCAGGAGCAGGGTCAGCAAAGACCCGCGCAGCGGCACCCTGAACCAGAAGAGCACGACCGGGAGCACCGTGAAGACCTCTACCAGGCCCACGAGAGCGTAGGGAATGAGCTTGCCGACGATCAGTTGCCCCGGCGTCAGCGGCGTGACCAGGAGCTGCTCCATCGTGCCGAGCTCCGACTCCCGCACGACCGCCATCGCGGTGAGCATCATGGTCATGATCATGATGATCAGCCCCAGGATCCCCGGCACCATGTAGTTCCGGCTCACCAGGTCGGGGTTGTAGAGAACTGTGGGGCGCAGACTCACCAGCGGCACGGTGCCCGCGGCCACCGAGGCGTCCTGAAGCACGGTGGCGGCGTAGGCGAGCCCGATCGTGCCGCTCATGGCGTCGGCGCCGTCGGCGACGAGCTGGACGCGTCCGGGCCTGCCGGCGGAACGCTCCGCCTCGAAGCCGGCCGGGATCGTGAGCGCGACCCGCGCCCTGCCCGACTGCAGCAGCGGGTCGAACTGCTCCTGCGAGTCCACGTTGGCCGTGACGCGAAAGTACGCCGAGCTCGTGAAGCGGTCGGCGAGCCGGCGGCTGGCGGCGGTGCGGTCGAGGTCGCACACCGCGAGCTCCACGCGCTTGATGTCGGTCGTGGCGGCGTAGCCGAGGAGCGTGAGCTGTATGACCGGCGCGATGAAGAGGATGGGCAGGATCTTGGGGTCCCTCCGGAGCTGCAGCAGCTCCTTGACCAGGATGTTGACGAGCGTCCTGACGGCCCGTCCTGCTCTCGACCCGCGATCCCCGTTTCCCATCACAGGCTCCGCACCGTTCGGGCGGTGGCGACGGCGAGCACAACGGCGCCGTAGACCAGCAGGCCCACCGCCTGGTTCCACCAGACCTCGGGGCCGGCGCCCTTGAGGATGATCTCGCGGAGCGCCGTCAAGAAGTAGCGGGCCGGGACCAGATGGGTGATGAGCTGGAGGGCGGGCGGCATCGACGAGATTGGGAAGATGAAGCCGGAGAGGATGAAGGTCGGCAACATCGAGGAGAGCAGGCCGAGCTGGAAGGCGACCTGTTGAGTCTCCGCCACGGTCGAGACGAGGACGCCCCACCCGAGGCTCGCGGCCAGGAACAGAAGGGTCACGGCCGCGAGCCAGACCAGCGAGCCGCGGACGTGAACGTCGAAGAGCAGCCTGGCGATCACCAGGGCTCCCGTGGCCGCTCCCGAGGCCAGCAGAAGGTACGGAAGGGTCTTTCCGATCAGCAGCTCGATGGCGACCAGCGGCGTGGCTCGGAGCGACTCCATGGTTCCGCGTTCCTTCTCGCGCACGACCGCCAGCGCCGTTGCGATCACCGACGTCACCATCAGGATGAACGCCAGCAGCCCCGGCACCAGGAAGCGCGCGGAGCTGAGGTCGGGGTTGTACCAGACCAGAGGCACCGGGGCGACCGCGGCGTCGCGTGCGTTCTTCCGGATCACCGGCGAAACCGAGCCCACGATCTGGCGCGCGTACCCAAGGATCGTGGTCGCAGTCTGGGAGTCGGAGCCGTCGAGCACAAACTGGAGCGCCGTCGAACGACGCGCCGCGAGGTCGACGCCGTAGCCGGAGGGGATCACGAGCGCGGCCTGGACCCGCCCCGAGTCGAAGAGGGTATCGAGGACACGGGGGTCCCGGCCCTGCGAGACGAGGTCGAAGTAGCCGCTCTGCAGGAACGCCTGGGCGACGTCGCGGGAGGCGCGCGTGCCGTCCTGGTCCACGACCGCGAAGCGAATGTGCTGCACGTCGAACGAGAGCGCATAGCCGTAGATGAGCAGCATGACCATGGGCATGCCGAGCAGGGTGAGCGCCGTGCGAGGATCCCGTCGCAGCTGCAGCAGCTCCTTGACCGCGATTGCCAGGGTGCGCCGCAGCATCACGCCGCCTCGCCTTCGGCCCTCGCGATGACGTGGATGAAGACGTCCTCGAGCGAAGGCGAGATCGCCCGCACCGTCGCGTTTTCGCAGCCGACCGCGTCGAGGCTGCGCGCGAGCGAGGCTCCCACTGCGGGGTCGCCCAGCACGACGTGGAGGCGCTCGCCGAACAGCGCAACCTCGACGACCCCCGGCAGCTCCTCCAGCCTGGCCATGGCCTGGGCCGGGCGGCCGCAGGTCACCTCCACCACGGTCCCCTGTGGGAAAACGCTCTTGAGGTCGGGCACGCTGTCGAGGGCGAGCAGGCGGCCGGCGTGCATGAGGGCCACCCTGTGACAGCGCTCCGCCTCGTCCATGTAGTGCGTGGTCACGAACACGGTCTTGCCCGCGGCCGCGAGCTCGTCGATGAGGTCCCAGAAACGGCGCCTCGCCTCGGGATCCACGCCGCCGGTGGGCTCGTCGAGAAACACGATGGGCGGCTCGTGCAGGAGGGCAGCCACGAGCGCCAGCCGCTGTCGGTAACCGCCCGGGAGGCTGCGCACCAGTGCGTGACGGCTGTGCTCGAGGTCGGCGGTCACGACGGCCCACTCCGCGCGGCCGGCCATCTCGGCGCCGAAGAGTCCGTACGCGCCGCCCCAGAAACGCAGGTTCTCCTCGACCGTGAGGTCGTTGTAGAGCGAGAAGCGCTGCGACATGTACCCGATGCGCCGCTTGATCTCCGCGGCCTGGGTGGCAACGTCGAAGCCGAGCACCGACGCCGATCCCGAGGATGGCGCCAGCAACCCACACAGCATCCGGATCGTCGTGGTCTTGCCGGCGCCGTTCGAGCCCAGGAAGCCGAAGATCTCGCCCGGCCGCACCTCGAACGACACGCGGTCCACGGCCACGAAAGGGCCGAACGTCCGCGTGAGGTCACGCGCGACGACGGCCGGCTGCGGCGAACCCCCGTTCACTGGCCGACCGCCCTCGCGAGAACGGCTACGGCGATCCACGAGGCGGCGCGCGCGTTCACCTGCTGCTGCTCGGCGGCGGCGAGCTGCGTCTGGGCGTCCAGGACGTCCACCATCGCGACGAGGCCCGCGGCGTACCGCTCGCGGGACTCCTTCTCCCGTTCCACGCCGGCCGCCCGCGCGGCATCCGCGGCGTCCACGGCCGCTAGCGCACTCTCGAGATAGCGGCGGTTGTTTTCGACGTCCAGGAGGATGTTCCTCGTCAGCTCGTCGCCTTCCTGTAAGGCGGCGCGCTCGGCGAACTGAACGGTGGCCGTGTCGGCGCGGATCTTCCCGCCGTCGAAAAGCGTCCAGGACGCCAGCAGCCCCACGCTCCACGAGTCGTTCCACTGATCCGTCTGAGGGAAGTAGCGCTGGTTGGGCTTGCTGTAGTCAAACTGGGCGACCGCCCCGAGTGACGGCCGCGCCTGGGCACCGACCACCTCTTGGCGCGAGCGCAGCGCCGCGATCTGCGCAGCCGAGGCCGCGAGCTCCGGGCGCCTGGCCAGAGCCTGCCGCTGCAGCTCCTCCAGCGGCCCTGGCGGCGACGGGAGCGGGCCGGCGAGCGAGTCCGCCAGCTCGACCCGGTCGGCCGCCTCGATCTGGAGAAGCGAGCGCAGCGCGGCGAGCGAGTTGTCGGCCGCGGTCCGGGCGACGATCAGCTGCACGTGGGCCGATGCGATCCTCTCCCTGGCGGCGAGCACGTCGGCCCTGACCGCCATGCCCGCGTCAAACAGCGCCTGCGTGTCTTCGAGCAGCCGTTTCGCCCGTTCCTCCTGCCCGCGCGCCACCTCCACGCTCGCGGATGTTCGTATCACCTCCCAATAGGCGAGGTGGGCGCTCAGGCGAAGCTCGGAAACGGTCTGCGCGCGCGTCGCGGCCGAGGCCTCGACGTCGTGGCGCGTGGCCTCGCGCTGACCGGTGATGGCACCGCCGGAGTAGAGCGCCTGCTGCAGGCGCAGGCTCGTCCCGTAGGTCGTGGTGATGTCGGGGTAGAGGACCGTGGGAGGCTGGAGAGGCCCGTTGATTCGCGCCGCGAACTCCGGCACCGAGCTTCGCTGGGCGAGCGACGCGCTGACCGCAAGCGACGGGAGGGTGGCCGCATCGGCGGCCTTCACCGTCTCCTGCGTCGCGGCGAGGCGCGCGGTGAAGGCAGCCGCCACGTGCGAGACCTCGACCGCGCGCGCGGCAACGGCATCCGCGTTCAGCTTCACGGTCTCGGCGTGCGTCGCACGGGCACCGGGCATGAGCAGCGCTGCTGCAACAAACGCCGCCAGCGCAGGCTTGAGGCTCGAGGCTCGAGGGTTGAGGAAGAGGTTCGAGAGCCCATGGCCCCAAGCCTTGATGAGCAGACGCGGCGCACCCTGTCGTGGGGTGGCTGCAGGTACCCTCAGCTGTCGGCTGTGAACTGTGAGCTGTCTTCTCATGCTGCCTCCCCGGAAGCGCGCTCGTTGGCACGGGTGAGGTGGAGAAAGGTGTCCTCGAGCCCGGCGGGTATCACGCGCACCTCCTCGACGGTGGCCCCGGCGCCCTCGAGCGCCTGGCGTAGAAGGTCAACGGCGCCCTCGGCCGACGACAGTCGGACGTGGAAGCGGGCCGCGAAGGGCCGAACGTCCACAACCCCCTGGACCCGGGCGAGTGCCCCGGCGACGAGCGTGCGAGGCTGCGCGGCCACCTCGACGATCACGCCGGGCAGCAGCGCGCGCAGCTCGGCAGGCGGAGCGTCGGCCAGCACCCGGCCCTGGTGCATGAGGACCACGCGCGAGCAGCGTTCCGCCTCGTCCAGGTAGGGCGTGGCGATGACCAGGGTGAGCCCCTCTGCCACCAGATCGGCGAGCAGCCGCCAGAACTCCCGGCGTGTCACCGGGTCCACGCCGGTGGTGGGCTCGTCGAGCACCAGGATGTCGGGCGAGTGCATCAGGCTGCAGGCCAGCGCGAGCTTTTGCCTCATGCCGCCCGACAGACGGTCCGCCTGCCGGTCGCGGAACTCGGCCAGGGCAACGCGCTCGAGAAGCATGTCGCGGCGGGCGCGCCAGTCGTTGACACCGAGGAGCAGCGCGAAGAACTGGACGTTCTCGTCCACGGTGAGATCGCCGTAGAGCGCGAAGCGCTGGGCCAGGTAGCCGAGGCGGTGGTGGAGGGCGCGCCGGTGCCTCCAGGCGTCGCGCCCGAGGACCTCGACGGTCCCTGCGGTGGCGCGCAGCAGCCCGGCGAAGACTCGCAACGAGGACGTCTTCCCGGCTCCGTCGGGGCCGATGAGACCGATCACCTGGCCGCGCGGCACCTGCAGGTCCAGGCCCTTCACCGCCTCCACGCCGCCGTAGCGCACGACCAGGCCGCGCGCCGAGAGCACGGACTCGTCGGCCATCAGCGGGCTCCGGGCGGCGCGCCGAAGTAGGCGTCGGCGGGCATGCCCGGCTTGAAGATCCCATCCGGGTTGTCGAGCCCGACCTTGATCCTGAAAACGAGCTTGGCGCGCTCCTCGGGGGTCTGCACGTTCTTGGGCGTGAACTCGGCGACCTGCGAGACGTAGGTCACCTTGCCGGTGAAATCCTCTTTCCGCCCGTCCACCCGCACCTTCACCGGGTCGCCGAGGCGGATTCGCGAGAGGGAAGGCTCGTCCGCGTAGACGTTGACCCACGGACGGGCGATGTCGGTGAGGATGTAGAGCAGGGCGCCGGGGGGCAGCACCTCGCCAGGCTCGCTGGCGCGCGAGGTGATGACCCCATGGCGGGGAGCCAGCACCGTGGCGTCGCTGATGCGCTGCTCGATCGTCGCCACGGTCGCTTCGGCCGCCGCTTTCTGGGCGCGAGCCTGCTCGATCTCCTGCGGTCGCGGGCCCGCCTTCAGCTTGGCGACCTCGGCGCGGTCGGCGGCCACGACCCGCTCCAGCATTGCCTTGCGGGTGCGGGCGTCATCGCGGGCCTTGAGCGTCGCGGTGCCGCGATCCGCCAGGCCTTCCAGGCGGTTGGAGTCCAGCACCGCGCCGGCGAGGTCCGCCTCCGCCCGCGCCAGTTCGGCCTCGGCGCGCTGGATG
>JALHTD010000204.1 GCA_022865555.1 Thermoanaerobaculaceae bacterium
AGAGCCTCCGGCGGTGCGCGGCGGCGAAGTCACGGTCGTAGCGCTCCGGGTCCACGAAGTTGGGTATCACCTCGATCTCGCGTTCCACACCCAAGAGCTCGTGAGTCTGGTTGGCGAGCGACCGCGAAACGGCCGTGACCACATCCGCGCGCTCGATGCCCAAGCGGACGATCGGCAGGAACGAGGGGTCAGCCCCGACCACCGTGATGTCGGTGCCGTGGAGGGTCACCACCAGCTTCGGTCCGTTGCCCAGGATCTCCCGGGCCAGGTGAGCGGAGATCGCGTGGGGGATCGCGTAGTGAACGTGCAGCAGCTCGATACCGTGGCTGCGCACCGCCTCCGCCATCTGCGAGGCGAGGGCCAGCGAGTACGGCGGGTACTGGAACAACGGGTACGCCGGGACGGTCACCTCGTGGAAGGTGACACCGGGCGGCACGCGGCCCAGCCGGTAAGGCATCGCGTAGCAGATGAAGTGCACCTCGTGGCCCCGTTTCGCGATGGCCAGCCCGAGCTCTGTGGCCACGGTTCCGGAACCGCCGACGGTTGGGTAGCAGGTCACGCCGATTTTCATGGCACCTCCCGCCCCTCACCCAGGCTTGGGGCCTGAAGCTTGAGGCTTAAAGCCACCGCCCTCACCGGGAGCCTCCGAGCAGCCAGGCGACCTCGCCGGCCGCAAGCGCACCGATGACGGTCAGCCCCTCGCCAAACTCGCACCCGATGAGGTTGCCGCACGCCCGGTCGCGCCCCTCGACGGCAGCCAGAAAGTGGCCGCTGGCCAGGTGCGTGGCCGCGCCCGCGTCCGGCTCGAACTGCGAGGCGTGGGCCGCGAGCGCCTCGCGCTTGGCGCCGACGTGGGCCGAGATGTCCACCACCAGGGAGGGTTGCAGCAGCTGACGTGCACCGGGATAAGCGAGCAGGAGGTTCGGCCGGTGAGCAGGTCCCAGCTCGGGGAGAAAACGAGCCAGCCCAGAGAAAAAGCTCGCCCGGCGCAGGAGACCCGCCGCTTCGCCGTGGTCCGGGTGGGGGTCGTCGGGATGCGGGAGGAGTAGGACCCGGGGCGCCGCGGATCGTAGGGCTGCGACGACCTCGTGCAGCTGGGCGGGATCGCTCGCCGTGATCCCACCGTCCGGAAGCGCCAGGCACGACCGCCACGAGACCCCCAGGGCGCGGGCTGCGTGCTGGGCTTCTCGCGCGCGCACCGTCACGTCCCCGCGGGTCCCCAGTTCCCCTGCGGTGAGGTCGAGGATCCCGACTCGCAAGCCGCCTCTGGCGAGACGCGCCAGCGTGCCCCCGCAGCCAAGCTCCACGTCGTCGGGGTGCGGGCCCACAGCGAGCACGTCGCAGCGCTCTACCACGGTCCGCCCTCCTCCCAGAACAGAAGCTGCATGTCGGGAATGGTCAGATCCAGGCTCGCCACCAGCTGCCCTGGCCAGTCGACGCCCAGGCGCAGCAGCGGCGCCAGCACCGAAAGCTGCCTCTCCTGGGGCGCTCCGTCCGGGCGGAGGAATGCCCGCAGCCGGCGCCAGCGGGAGAGCTCGACCTCGGCGTCGCGGGTGGCCGCACCCGTCAGGCGTCCGTCCAGCCAGGCCAGCGCCGCGTCGAGCTTCTTGGCGGTGGCCTCCACGTCGCCGCCAAGGGCCGGCAGCTCGCCGCGCGCGCTCTCCGTGAGCTCGTCCATCCGCTTCCCGATCCCCGCGCGCAGACGCTCCAGACGGCGGCGCGTCGCCCTGC
Source organism: Thermoanaerobaculaceae bacterium (assembly GCA_022865555.1). GTDB lineage: Bacteria > Acidobacteriota > Thermoanaerobaculia > Thermoanaerobaculales > Thermoanaerobaculaceae > RBG-13-68-16. The sequence continues at coordinate 1,732 of JALHTD010000204.1, forward strand.
CGGGAAGGGATCCGAGGGGGGGCTGGGCGCGCACCACCTGGTCCGGCCTCATGCGCAACTGCCGCGCCAGCCTGCGCTCGGCCGAGGTCACGACCGTGAGGTGGGGGCGGAGGGCCCAGCGCGGGCGGCCGATCCCCGCGATCGTTCGGACGTCGGCCGTTTGCACGTGGTAAGCCAGTTCGGCAGCGCCGAGGATCGCCACCGCCGAGCCCAGGGCGGCGTCCTGCACCAGCGGCCGCAGCCACGCGTTGGGGAGGAACATTTCCGGGTGCGACGAGAGCTCCTGGAGCACTGCCGGCGGACAACCCTTCCGGATCGTGGGTACCGAATCGCGCCGGTCGCCGTGCCGGCGGAAGACGGGCAGCTTGTGCGAGGCGATCCGCAGTGGAACCGACCAGCCGCGGGCGCGGAAGCTCTCCGCACGCGCCTCGAACGCCTCCCAGCACGCCGGCAGCTCGGTGAGGAGCATTTGAACGACCGGTGCCCCGGCGCGGGCAACCTCGGGCTCGAGGGCATCCACCAGGATCACGCCGCTCCCCGCGAGCAACCGTCCAAGGAAGCGCGCCGTCGCCTCGCCGAGAGTTGTCCCGGGCGCGTAGCACGCAGCGGCCAAGTCGATGGCCGCGCCCGCGTTTCCGCCCGGAAGGCGCGGCCGCAGATCCTCGAGGAACGCGGCACAGGCTCCGCTTAGCGGCACAGAACCGCCGAGCTGCGCTCCCCGCTCCCACCCCGGCTCCCGCACCTCGAGGAGCTCTTCACCCGCAGCGACTCGGCCCCACCCCATCTCGGGGAGGTCGGCGTCGCCCGTCGCCAGCCACAGGAAACCAACCGCTTTCCGACCGGCCTCGCGCAGCCTGCGCACCTCCGCCGCGACAGCCGCAGCCTTGACCAGCGTGAGCAACGGACCGCCCAGCAGACCGGGCTGTTGTCCGGTGACCACCACGTCGGCGCCCGCGAGCCACCGGGAGAGCTCGGCATCCACCGGGTTCCCCCAGGAACGGTTCGCCCTGCCGAGCGCCTCCGCCAGAGCCGGCGACCGTGGCGTGGCTTGAGGAGAGACGGGGGGTAGATCGATCTCCCCTCGAGCCGCAGCGGTGGCTGCGGGGTGGACAGGCGCCCAGTTCTCCAGCGGAACAATCGTCGCGCCCGCGACTCGATTTTCCGTCACCCGCGGGAGAGTAGCGCGCCCGCGATGGTAACGCCACCACGCATGCCTGGAGAGGTCCCCACATGGTGTATGTCCGAGTTGGGCGCGCTGGTGACTCAGATAACAGTCAACCGTTTTGGCCCAGCCCCAAGAATCTGTTAATGTTACGAATGGTAGGCCAACGATGAACCAGGGGCGACTCGTGCCTCTTCTCGCGAGGGTATTCGGGTTTTCGTTTCTCTGCGCCCCCCGGGGGGTGCTGTGAAGGTCCTTCTCGCCTCCGCGTTTGGCCCCTACGGCGTGGATGACGAGTACGGCCAGGCGAGTTGTCGGATGGAGCTTTTCCACAATCAGGTGACCCGCGAGCAGGGGGTCTTCTCCATCCGCATGTTCCACCCCAGCTTCGGGCTCCACTTCCTCGCCGAGAACATCTCCCCTCCGACCACGGTGCTCGACTTCCCGAGCGAGGCGCGCTTCGTCGAGGAGCTGCGCAATGGCTACGATGTCGTCGGCATCTCGTTCATCGTTCCGAACTTCCTCCGGGCCAAGCGGATGGGCGAGCTGGTCCGACACCACGCCCCGCACGCAAAGATCGTGCTGGGCGGGCACGGGACGCCGGTACCCGAGGTGGAGGAGATTCCCAACGACGGCGTGTGCAAGGGGGAAGGGGTACGGTGGCTCCGCACGTTCCTCGGCGAGGACCCGGAGCGGCCGATCAGGCACCCGATCCTGAGCGACTCCTTCGGGGGACGGATCCTCGGTGTCCCGGTGGTCGACCGTGCCGGTCACATCACGCCGGGGCTCGGCTGCCCGAACGCCTGCTTCTTCTGTCTGACGAGCAGCTTCTTCGACCACAAGTACATCCCGTATCTCGCCACAGGCAAAGAGATGTTCGATGTTTGCGTCGCGATCGAGAATGCCCTCGGCTTCCGCAAGTTCTACGTCATGGACGAGAACTTCCTTGCGCACCCGGAACGTGCCTACGAACTCGCCGATCTGATGGAGAAGCACGGGAAGAATTACCGCTTCAGCGTCTTCAGCTCGGCAGAAAACATCACGAGGGTCGGCGTCGACTTCCTGGTGCGGCTCGGCGTCATCAGCCTCTGGTTTGGCGTGGAGTCGAAGATCGAGACCTTTACGAAGAACCGCGGGGTCGACTTCGCGAGCCTCGTGCGCGACCTCCGCAACCGGGGGATCCTGGTCCTCACCTCCGGGATCCTGTTCCTGGACCAGCACGACCGGCAGAACCTCTGGGATGACATCCGCTTCATGGTGGGCCTCGAGCCTGACCTGATGCAGTTCATGCAGCTCGGCCCAGCACCATTCACGCCCATCTACCGCCGCTACAAAGCCAGCGGCCGAATCATGGAAAACGCTCCCTACGCGGGTTGGCACGGCCAGGGGCAGATCTGGTTCCGGCACCCGGAGTTCTCCCCCGAGGAGTCGGAGCGGCTCCTGATCGAGGCGTTCCGCTACGACTACGACACCTTTGGGCCGTCGCTCATCCGCATGTGCGACACGATCGTCCGTGGGTATCAGAACCTGAACGGTTCAGCCAACGGCTTCATCGCCAGGCGCCGCGAGTCGCTGCGGCGGAGAGCTGTTAAGTTCCGGCCGTTCCTGGCGGCGGCCCGCTACCACGCCCACAACCCCGCCGCCCGCGAGCTCGTCGAGCGCGTGACCGCGGAGTACAGGGATGCCTTCGGTTCGATGACCGTTAGGGAGCTGGCGCTCTCCCAGGTCGTGCGGGCCTACGCTGCCAGGGAGGCGCGGCGCGTGGCCTCCGGCCGCAATGTCTACCAGCCCCACACGATCGTCACCCGATATCGCATGTGAGCCGCACGGCTCTCGCCGTCTGACCGCGCGCCCACCGCCACCCGAGGTCCCTCCCTGCGCGGCCGATCACTGGGACTTGCAGCACGGGTTGCAGTCGAAGGAAACGCCCAGCGACGAGTAACCACCAGGGCACGCACCGGTCTGGCTGCAGTAGTCCCCGCCCATCTCGCCGCAGGAAGGTCCGGCCGGCATGGGCGTGGGCGTCGGAGCCGGCGGGTTGACCTTGCAGCACGGGCTGCAGTCGAAGGACACGCCCAGCGACGAGTAGCCACCAGGGCACGCACCGGTCTGGCTGCAGTAGTCGCCGCCCATC
>JALHTD010000205.1 GCA_022865555.1 Thermoanaerobaculaceae bacterium
AACGCGTGGCGCGAGCACCGCACCACCCTCGTAGGTCTCTCGGGCCTGCTCGTGCGCTCGGCGCACCAGATGGTGGCCACCGCGGAGGACCTGCGGGTGGCCGGTATCGAGGTGCCGCTCCTCGTGGGCGGCGCGGCGCTGTCCCCCTCCTTCACCACCGACCGGATCGCCCCCGCCTACGGCAGTACGGTGCGCTACGCCTCCGACGCCATGGCCGGGCTCGCGATCGCCATTGAGCTCACGTCTCCCGCGGCATCCGCCGATGCCGCCGGGGCCGTCATCCTGAGCGAGCCGTCTGGCGAGCGAATCATCTCGCCGACCCCTGACCCCACCGCCTCCAGTGGGCGACGGGATTCTTCGGGCGCTGTGCGCCCTCAGAATGACACGAGTCCCGCCTCAGCCGTCGCAGCCATCTGGGAGCGCAAGCCGCTCCCGGTGGCCGAGCTGCCGAAGCCGCCGGACCTCAAGCGCCACGTCCTGCACGACCTGCCCATGGACGAGATCTTCGGCTACGTCAACCCGCAGATGCTGTTCGGGAAACACCTGGGCGTGCGGGGCTCGGTTCGGCGGCTGCTCGAGGCCGGCGACGAGAAGGTCGCCGAGCTGAAACGCCGCGTCGAGGCGCTCCAGGACGCCGCGGTGACCCGCAAGTGGCTCAAGCTCGCGGGCGTCTACCGCTTCTTCAGGGCCTACGGGCGGGGCGACACGGTCGTGATCCTCGATCCGGACGGGCGCGAGCGGGCCGCGCTGCCGTTCATGCGCCAGGGCAGACCGCCGCACGCCTGCGCCGCCGACTGGGTGCACCCGGACCCGGAGGCCAAGGACACCGTCGCCGTCTTCGTGGTCACCGCGGGCATCGGCGTGCGGGCTCGCGCCCTCGACCTGCGCGCCAAGGGCAAGCTGCTGGACTCGATCGCACTCCAGGCGCTGGCTCTCGAGACCGCGGAGGCCACCGCGGAGTGGCTCCACCGCCGACTGCGCGACCTGTGGGGGTTCCCGGACCCGCCCGAGATGACTATGGAGGAGCGCCTCCGCGCGCGCTACCGCGGGATCCGGCTCTCCTTCGGCTACCCCGCCTGCCCGGACCTGGAGCCGCAGGTTGACGTTTTCCGGCTGTTGAACCCGCAGGAGATCGACATCCGCCTCACCGAAGGGTTCATGATGGACCCCGAGGCCAGCGTCTCCGCGGTCGTCTTCCACCACCCCGACGCCAAGTACCTGGCGTAGTTGCCCGCTACTCGACGCCTCTTTTGTGTACCGCGTCTGGCGCCGGTGACCTCTTTGTGCTTCTGTGGAGCGCGCGCTTTGCGCGTGCTCACGCTTGAAAGCGCTGTAAAGAAAGTTTGTAAAAAATTATCCTTGGATGCACGTGTGTTGCTCACGCCTTTTGCTGAGATAGGTATGGATGCTGACAAGCTAAACCAATTGGCAATTCTACGCAGTGACCTGGAGGCATCATTGTGAAACGCTGGTTGAGGCAGTTTCTTAAATTAGATGCCCGTCTCTCCAAAGCATTCCTCGTGGGACCGGAAAAGACCTTGATTTCTTTGATTTTAAAGGTCTTTGCGCATTCA
>JALHTD010000206.1 GCA_022865555.1 Thermoanaerobaculaceae bacterium
CTCGGCGATCCTCGACGACTGCGGAGAGTGGGACGGCAAGCCCTCCTGCTGGAAGGACACGCGCTGGACCGGCGTCCTCGAGAAGCGCGACGGCACATGGGTCATCGTCCAGATGCACTTCTCGTTCGCCAAGGATCCTCCACCCCCCAAGGAGAGCACAGCGAAGGGTAAGGCCGGCTAGCCCCCGCGCCGGTTTCCTCCGGCAGAAGCGCCTCGCCCTCGTCAGGGCGTGTCCCCCGGGCCGTACGTTGGGCGACACCTTACGCCGGGATTCAGGGCTCACAGTAGCCCTTGGCCAGGCCTTGGCTGTGGGCGCAGAAAATCCCCGGGCGCTCCGGAGGTATCCTTAGGAGGCACACAAGTGAACCGAGCAGAATTGAAGTGACAGCTTCAAGAAAAAGGGAGAAGGTCATGAGGCTTCGAATCTCGTTGACGTGCGTGTGGTGCATCGCCATCCTGGCGCTCGCGGCCCCCCTCCTCGCCGCAACACTGGATAAGGGCAAGCTCGAGGTCTCCTGGTTCAGTGATGACGCTATCTTCCGAGAGGCCGACGAGATCGACTACCTGTGGGTGAGCGAGGGGTTCGAGCTCGACGGCAAGTTGCTCCTCTTCAAGCCGTGGCCTGCGCCGGAGTTCCTGGGCCCGAAGGCGTCCGAGCGGGACGAGAAGGACCACCAGCTGGCCAAGATGATGAGCAGCACGATGCACGAGGTCTTCGCCAGCGCCTTCGCCAAGGCCTACGGTGATCGCATCAAGACCTCGTTCGAGAGCGGCAACATCCTCGTCGAAGGCCGCATCGTCGACAGCAGCACCGGCAGCACCGCGGCCAAGATGTGGGTGGGGTTCGGCGCCGGCGCGGGCAACACCACCATCGACGTACGCTTCGTGGACGCAGCGAGCGGCAAGGGTCTCGGCGGCTTCCACCACCGTGTGGTGAGCGGCACCAACTGGTCGACCACCGAAGGGAAGTTCTTCAACTGGGTCGACGAAACGGCGGAGAGCTTTGCCAAGAAAGGGTTCCAAAAGCTCTACGCCAAGGGTAAAAAGGTGAAGGACTAGCCTCGGCCACGCGCAGCCCGAAACGACAGCTCGAAAACCTCGACCTGCACGGCGCAGGCCCCGTGCGTGCCGCGGTGGGCATCCACCCGAATCGGGCCCACAACTTTCTCACTCCGGAAGAGGCTGGGTGAGAGGACCTTGTCTCCCTCTCCCGCTGGGAGAGGGCGGGGTGAGGGCTCCGTCGCCCGCCCGGGTCCGATGATTGGCCCCGCGCCGCAACAAGGTAACGGTACACTCCGCCCATGGCGAAGCAGGACGAACCCAACAAGGTCATCTACTCGATGGTGGGCGTGGGCAAGGTCCACGGCACCAAGCAGGTTCTCAGGGACATCTACCTGGGCTACTTCTACGGTGCCAAGATCGGGGTCATCGGCCTCAACGGCTCCGGCAAGAGCACGTTGCTGCGCATCATGGCCGGCGTGGAGAAGGAGTTTGTCGGTGAAGTGGCGATCGCCCCGGGCTACTCCGTCGGCTTCCTCGAGCAGGAGCCCAAGCTCGACCCGACCAAGACTGTCCTCGAGCTCGTGAAGGAGGGGGCCAAGGAGACCGCCGACCGGCTCGCCGAGTTCGAGGCGATCAGCGACAAGTTCGCCGAGCCGATGGAGCCCGACGAGATGGACAAGCTGCTGGCTCGCCAGGGCGAGGTCCAGGAGAAGCTCGACGCTCTCGACGCCTGGGACCTGGACTCGCGCCTCGAGCTCGCGATGGACGCCCTGCGCTGCCCGCCCGGCGACACGCTTGTCAAGATCCTCTCCGGCGGCGAGCTGCGCCGCGTCGCGCTCTGCCGCCTCCTCCTCGCAAAGCCCGACATCCTCCTCCTCGACGAACCCACTAACCACCTGGACGCCGAGTCGGTGGCGTGGCTCGAGCAGCACCTCCAGAAGTACGAGGGCACGGTCATCGCGGTCACCCACGACCGCTACTTCCTCGACAACGTGGCCGGGTGGATCCTGGAGCTCGACCGCGGGTACGGCATCCCCTGGAAGGGGAACTACTCGTCCTGGCTCGAACAAAAGCAGGAGCGCCTGCGCAAGGAGCAGAAGCAGGAGTCGGAGCGCCAGAAGACCCTGCAGCGCGAGCTCGAGTGGATCCACATGGCCCCCAAGGCCCGGCGCGCCAAGGGCAAGGCCCGCATCAACGCCTACCAGCAGCTCCTCACCGCGAAGCAGGAGGAAGTCGCGCGCGACCTCGAGATCTTCCTCCCGCCCGGCCCGCGCCTGGGCGACGTCGTGATCGAGGCCAAGGGGCTCGCCAAGGGATTCGGCGAGAAGCTCCTCATGGAGGATGCCTCCTTCCTCGTCCCCCCTGCGGCGATCGTCGGCGTGATCGGCCCCAACGGCGCAGGCAAGACAACGCTCGCAAAGATGATCGTGGGCCAGGAGAAGCCCGACGCCGGCACCTTGCGCGTGGGCGAAACCGTCCAACTCGCCTACGTGGACCAGGCCCGCACCCTCGACCCCGACAAGACCGTCTACGAGGTGATCTCCGGCGGCCTCGACGACGTGCAGCTCGGCAAGGTCAAGATGAACTCCCGCGCCTACTGCAGCCGCTTCAACTTCACCGGGGCCGACCAGCAGAAGAAGGTCTCGCAGCTCTCCGGCGGCGAGCGCAACCGCGTGCACCTCGCGCGCATGCTCAAGGAGGGCGCCAACGTCCTGCTCCTCGACGAACCGACAAACGACCTCGATGTGAACACGCTGCGGGCCCTCGAGGACGGCCTCGAGCAGTTCGCCGGCTGCGTGGTTGTGATCTCCCACGACCGCTGGTTCCTCGACCGCATCGCGACCCACATCCTCGCCTTCGAGGGGGACTCCAAGATCACGTTCTTCGATGGGAATTTCTCCGAGTACGAGGCCTGGCGCCGGCAGACCCTCGGCGACGCCGCCTCCCGCCCGCACCGGATCACGTACCGGAAGCTCACGAGGTAGCCAACCCAGTTCCAGCGGGATTTGCGTCGCGCCGCGGTCTGACTTGGCTCATCCACCGCATCTACGAGGCAGATCCCCTCATGTGCCCGCGGTGCGGGGCCGTGGTGCGGATCGTCGCATTGATCACCGAGGCCTCGGTGATCTGGAGGATCCTCCGACACCTCGCCGCCAAGGGCGCCGATGGAGGCGGCCCTCCCTACGAAGGCGTTGACCATGCCCTGGCCACGCGTATCATCGGTCAAGGTGAGAAAGGAAGTTCCTATCCCTCAGAATAGAGGCACACGACGGAGCGACGGACCCGGCAAGCCCTGCCCGGCAGACCTGCCGGGTAGGGCTTTGCCTTGCCCCTTGGTAAGAAGGACCGCGAGGCCGCGGTCCTTCCCGGCCAACCATAGGTGGAAGGGCGGAAGCAGTGGAAGAAGGCGAGCTGGTGTTCATCCTCGGATCATCTTGACCAGGGTCGCGGCCACACGCGAGAACTTTCGCCTCTTCCAAAACGTATGTGCCTCCAGAGAGAGGACACCGTTGGGGTGAGGCAGAACAAGACTGTTGAATTGTCGTTAGGCGTGGTGCGGGGTCTCGCCTCGTGCACAAGCTGCGGGGTGGTATGACCAGCGGGCTGCCCTGTCCCCGCTCTTCCAACAGCATCTTTGTGGATCGTGCACACACGTTAATTTCCGTGCCCTTTTCCGAACGACCGGTGCCATGGTCCTTCGGATGGGACAAAGGCGATTTGGCCGGATGTGCGGACCCAAATTCATCAACTGCGGACCTCAGCCGTGCTGGCAACGAAGACCCGCGGCGGGGTTGGAGGATTACATGCGCTTGCGTTACGGACTAGTGGCAGCCCTGTTGTTGTTCATCGCTTCGAGCGCGATGGCGCTCACGGTGGACGAACTCATCGCCAAGAACATCAAAGCCCGGGGGGGCCTTGAAAAGATCCGGGCGATCCATACGCTTCGTTCCAGCGGCAAGCTTCTTTTCCTCGGCGGGGGTTTTTCCATCGAGCTCCGCTACATGCAGCTCATCAAGCGGCCCGGAATGCTACGAACCGAGGCCCTCTTGCAAGGGCTGACCGCAGTCACTGCCTACGACGGCAACGTTGGCTGGCAGGTCCAGCCTTTCCAGGGCCGGATGGATCCCGAGAGAATGGCAGCCGATGATGTGAAAGGGCTTCAGCTCACTGCCGACCTCGACGGTCCGCTGGTCGACTACAAGGCCAAGGGCAACACGGTCGAGTATCTCGGCACGGAAGACGTCGACGGCACGGATGCGCACAAGCTCAAGGTCACGCTCAAGAACGGCGATGTGAGGTATGTGTATCTCGACCCGGATTACTTCCTGGAGATTCGTACCCTCGACCAGACGACGATCCGCGGCGTGTTGGTGGAGCAGGAGACCGACCTGGGCAACTACGAGCAGGTCAATGGCGTGTTTTTGCCGTTCTCGATCGAGTCCGGCGGCAAGGGCGGCCCAAAGGGTCAGAAGATCACGATCGACAAGGTTGAGGCAAACGACGACCTGAATGATGCGATGTTCCATTTCCCGGCGGCTGCCGCCGGGGCGGTCAAGTAGGCGTGAGGAGGCAACCCATGAGACACACGATTCTGGTCACAGTGCTTTTGACTACTGGCCTTTCCGCTGCGGCACAGACGCCTTCCACCCACTTCGACTCCGGAACCATCTCCGGCCTCGGGGCACGCAACATCGGGTCGGCACGGATGAGCGGTCGCATCGCCTCCATCGCCGCTCGCAATGTCGACGGCAAGACGCTGATCTACGTGGGCTCTGCCAGTGGCGGGGTGTGGAAGTCCGAGGACAACGGGACGAGGTTCAAGCCGGTCTTTGACAAGAAACCGGTGCAGTCTATCGGCGCCGTCGCGCTCGATCCCACCAACCCCAAGATCGTATGGGTGGGAACGGGTGAGAGCTGGGTTCGCAACTCCGTGTCTGTGGGCGACGGCATCTACAAGTCAACCGACGGCGGTGAGACCTGGACGAACATGGGCCTGGCAGCTTCCGAGCGGATCAGCGAGATCGTGGTCCACCCGAAGAATGGCGACGTGGTGTACGCGGCAGTGCCGGGAAATCTCTGGAGCGACTCCGCTGAGCGCGGACTGTACAAGACCACCGACGGGGGCAAGAGCTGGGAGTTGATCCTCAAAGGCGCCAATCTCTCCACTGGCTGCTCCTCGATCACGATGGACCCCAAGAATCCCGATGTGCTGTACGCGGCGCTTTGGGATTTCAGACGCAAGGGTTGGACGTTCCGCTCGGGAGGCGACGGACCGGACGCCAAAAGCGGCAGCGGCCTGTTCCGCTCCGAAGACGGCGGAGGGACCTGGACTGAGATCGAGGCAGGTCGGAACGGCCTGCCGCCGAAGCCATACGGGCGCATCGAGGTCGAGTTCGCTCCGTCCAACGGCCAGATCCTGTATGCCTTCATCGAGGGAGTGGAGTCGGCCCTGTACCGCTCTGACGACGGCGGCAAGACGTGGGACAAGCGCGACAAGAGCCAGAACATGGTGTGGCGGCCTTTCTACTTCGCCAAACTGATCGTAGACCCGACCAACCCTGATCGTGTGTTCAAGACCGACCTCGATTTGATCGTCAGCGAGGATGGCGGCAAAAGCTTCTCGAGCTCGGGCGGCGGAGGCCACGGGGATTGGCACGACGTCTGGATCGATCCGACAAACCCCAAGCACCTGATCGCCGGCGACGACGGCGGACTCTGGATCTCGTACGACGGCGGCAGTCGCTGGTGGATGGTGATGAACCTGCCGATCTCCCAGTTCTACCACGTGAGTGTCGACGAGAAGGATCCCTACCAGGTCTATGGTGGACTGCAGGACAATACCAACTGGATTGGCGATTCCGAATATCCCGGTGGCATCACCAACTCGCGCTGGGAGAGCGTGCTCGGCGGCGACGGCTTCTGGGTCTTCTCCGATCCGGCCGATCCCAACTACGTCTACGCCGAAACCCAGGGCGGCGAGATCGCGCGATTCGATCGCAGAACTCGAAGTACGCGCGACATCAAACCCCAATCCGGCTACAACCAGAAACTCCGCTTCAATTGGAATACCCCGATACACATGAGCCCGAATGAGAAAGGTACCATCTACATCGGCGCCCAGTTCCTCTTCCGCTCGCGGGATCACGGGCAGACCTGGGAGCGCATATCGCCGGATCTGACTACGAACGATCCAGAGAAGCAGAAGCAGGAACTTTCCGGAGGCATTACAGTAGACAACTCATCGGCCGAGACGCACACGACGATCTACTCGATCAGCGAGTCGCCCAAGGACGGCCAAGTGATCTGGGTGGGCACCGACGACGGCAACCTGCAGCTTACGCGCGACAGCGGCAAGAGTTGGACCAACGTCGCGGGCAACCTAATCGGCCTCCCGAAATACTCGTGGGTGTCGTGGGTGGAAGCCAGTCGTTTCGACTCCGCCACGGCCTATGCCGCCTTCGACCGCCACACCTTCGGCGATATGAAGCCCTATGTCTACAGGACCAGCGACTTTGGCAAGACGTGGTCACGCATCGCGGGCCCCGAGCAGGGACTGCGCGGTTATGTCCACGTGATCAAGGAAGACTGGGTCAAACCCAGCCTGCTCTTCGCCGGCACCGAGCTCGGACTGTGGATCTCGATCGACAGCGGTAAATCCTGGGCCGAATTCAAGGGCGGCGATTTTCCCAGCGTGGCAGTGCGCGATCTGGTCGTGAACCCGCGCACCCAAGACCTCGTTCTGGCCACCCATGGCCGGGGCATCTGGATCATCGACGACATCACCTCGCTGCGCGGCCTGAACGACGATCTCCTGCAGAAAGACGCGGCCTTCCTTGAAGCCACGCCTGTGACCCAGCGCATTCAGGGCCAGGGCGGCTGGCCCGAGGGCGATGCGACATTTGC
>JALHTD010000207.1 GCA_022865555.1 Thermoanaerobaculaceae bacterium
GCGCGAGGCGGATCGGGAAGCCGGTGATCTTCGCGAGGTGCTCCGCGCACTTATTGGCATAGCCGGCGGGTGCGTTCAGCCCCGTTCCGATCGCCGTCGCCCCCATGTTGATCTCGCAGAGGACGGTCTCCTGGACCCTCTCGAGGGCCAGGATCTCGCCGGAAAGCGTCTCGGCGAACGCCGAGAACTCCTGCCCCAACGTCATCGGGACAGCGTCCTGGAGCTGCGTCCGCCCCATCTTGAGGATCGCGGCAAACTTTTTCGCCTTGGCCCGGAACGACGCGATCAGCTCGCGCATCGATGCCACAAGCTCGACGTTCCCCAGGGCCATCCCGACGTGGAGGGCGGAGGGATAGGCGTCGTTGGTGGACTGCGATGCGTTGACGTGGTCGTGCGGGCTGCAGTGCTGGTATTCGCCCTTCTTGTGCCCCATCAGCTCGAGGGCCCGGTTGGCGATCACCTCGTTGGCGTTCATGTTGGTCGAGGTGCCGGCCCCACCCTGGAACACGTCGAGCCTGAACTCGTCGTGGAGCTTCCCGTCGATCAGCTCCTGACACGCCCCCTCGATGCCGGTCAGGATCTCCATGCTGAACTGTCCGCAGTCGAAGTTGGCCCGCGCGGCGGCCAGCTTGACCATCCCGAGCGCCTTGATCAGGTTGGGGTAGAGGCGCAACGGCACGCCGGAGATGTGGAAGTTCTCCAGGGCGCGTGCTGTCTCGACGCCATAGTAGGCGTCCGCCGGGACGCGCTTTTCGCCCAGGAGATCGTGTTCGACGCGGGTTGCTCCTTCAGACATGTTGGATCCTCCCGTCTCAACATCGGCGATCTCTGTCGTCATCCTATCGTCGCCTGACGCCCCGCAGGCGCGCCGGCGACGTCGTGTTCGACACCAGGCTCGAAGGACTCACGGAAATCTCTCACGGCCGTCGGGCACTGTCCATGGGCCTTTGGTCCCATGCGGAGGAGTCTACCCTGGGGCTGATCGGTTGGCCCGCCGGAGGACCAGCGGCCATTCAACGCCGCGCCGACCGAGCTCGTTGTGGCGGTATTCAGGTTTCGGAAGGGGACACAGCTCGCACGGAGCGGGCCTTCTTGCGTGAAGCGTGGCCCCGGGCTTCAGCCGAGGCAGCCGGGGAGTCTTCTCCGGAGGATATAAGGCGGCACCGACTGTACGATGACCGTCGGTGCCGCCTGTGTTCGATCGACTACAGGGCAGCCTTGACGGCCGGGTCGAACGCCTCGATGGTCGCCTTGGCGCGCCGCTCCTTGACGATCACCGCGGCGGCCTCGTTGACCTTGTTCTCACGCATCTTCTTGAGGAGGACGTCCTGGAGCTCGGCGTAGGGGACAGGCCCTGCCGGCCGCTTGGCCTCGACCTGGAAGACCCAGTAGCCGAACTTTCCGCGCAGGACCGGAGAGGTCTCGCCCGGCTCGAGCTTCGAGACGTCCGTCCCGAATTGGGAAGCCAGCGAGGCCACGAAGCCGGCATCCATCCAGCCGAGGTCGCCGCCGTTGCCCTTGGACATGTCCTCGGAGACGTCGCGCGCCACCTTGCCGAACTCCTCACCGGCCAGGACGCGACGCCTGGCTTCGGTGACGCGGGCCTTTGCGCGCGCGTCTTCCGATTCGCTGATCCCCGGCGGGGCGTTGACGAAGATGCCGAGGATCTTGACCTGGGCAAAGCGTTGGAAGTCTCCCTGGTGTGCGTCGTAGTACGCCTTGGCTTCGGCATCGGTGACGCTCACGGTGGGGTCGACCTTGGTCGCGACGTACAGCTTGGCGAGCTGCCGCCGCGTTGCGACCTGGACGACATCCTCGTCGGTGGCGCCAACCTGCTTGAGGAGGTCCTTGTACTCTGCCTTTCCCCCGAGCTGCGCCTTGACCGTCTCCAGGCTCTGGTTGACCTGCTTCTCGGTGACCGAGAGCCCCGCCTCGCGTGCGGCCTCGGCGAGCAGGACGTCGGCGACAAGCTGGCCGACGGCCGCCTGGGTGGCCTTCGCCGGGTTGTCGAGGAGCATCGGACTGTCCGAGATCACTTTGTACTTCGCCACGCCGAGCTGGCCGGCCGAGATCGGAACGCCGTTGACCTTCAGCACGACCTGGGCGCTTGCCGTGACCGCCAGGAGCACCAGCACCGCCATCGCCATCAGAGTCGTCTTCGAACGCATGACACCACCTCCTGTGGGCAGGGAGCATAACCCGTGTCCGCCTCCGGAAGCAACGCCAGAAGACCCCGGGGGAGCACCTGGCCCGGTCCGACGGGGCGGCTCCGACCTGTCTGCCGGTCCGGCGAGGTCAGAGCTCCCCTGCTGAGGCC
>JALHTD010000208.1 GCA_022865555.1 Thermoanaerobaculaceae bacterium
GAGTTCGTGGGCAATGGCCTGCTCGCTGCCGAAGCGGGGGACGAGACCCCCCGCGTCGAGCAGGACCTCGCCCGGCGTGTGCCGCCGGACCCGGGGTGAGAAGCCGCCGGCCACGTCGGCGAGCGCTTCGTCCGCCGCTGCTGCTGCCGCCTCCGGGGTCACCCGCACCAGCGCCGCCGGTGCCACCTGCCGCGCCTGCGCCGCGGTCATGCCGGTCCGCACGTCGAGCTCCGCGGCCTCCGCCGAAACTGCTATTACCTCATCCCGGGGCAGCGGGCCGGCGGCCACGGCGAGCGGCGCCTCGGCGAGCTCGGGGGTGCTGCGGCGCAGCGCCTGCAGGGGAAAATCGGGGACCCACAGGGACGCGGTGCGCATAGCGCATCACCCGGCCGCAGCAGCCCTGTGGAGCTGGTCCCCCGGGCCGGCATGCACGCGCGGAACGCGTGCCCCACACTCTATGCCACCCCGCTCCACGTGCGCCTCGAGGGCGATGCCGGCCAGCCACCGGGGTTCCCCATCCGCACCCTCGCCCCAGCGCACCCCTCCCCGCCCCAGCACCACCGTCACCCCGGCGAGAGTCCCCACCCAGGGACGCTCGGCCAGTACCAGCGCCACCGCCCCCGCCCGTTCCACCGCCCGGGTCAGCCGGAGGCGCAACGCCCCTCGTCCTTTGCCTCCACGCCCCTGTGCGGATGACACGCCTGACCCGAAGTCGAGGACCACCACCGTGAACCCGCCCACCTCCAGCACAAGCTCGGCGGCGCGCACGGCCTCCTCCACGCCGCGGGGGCGCACCCAAAGTACCCGCCGAAGGTCCACCCCCACCGCAGCCACCGAGGCAGGGTCGAGGGCGTCGGCGGCATCGAGCCACGCCACCACCTCGCCGCGGACGGTGGCCGCCGCAACCGTCGCGATCGCCACCCCCGACCGCCCCGAGGAGTCAGGCCCCGCCAGCTCGCCCACTTTCCCCTGCGGCCAGCCTCCCCCCAGCAGCGTATCCAGTGCCGCCACCCCGGAGGTGAGCCGGGGCCGTGCGCGCTCCCGCCTCACCCAGCGCTCGCTGGCCTCTCGCAGGCCTTACAGGGTGGGTGCGGATGCGTGAGGCACTATCATAGTCAAGACCAATTTAGAGTGCACTACTATGATTGTCAAGTCCTCGGCAACCGACAGCGACCACGCTGGCATCCCTCTGCAGACACTTGAGCCTCCGTAGGTTGAGCCGGATGTCGTGCATGAGGACCAGTCGAGAACCACCGACGCACCCCGGCCCCCTGGAGTTGACACGCTTCCATCCCACGCCTATACTGATAACGAGAGTTGTCAGACGGGCACCGTCGCGGGGTGCTCACGACCGACCCGGGATGCAGCGGGAGCCCTGGAAACGGGGGATGTGCCATGGGCGTGGAAGAACTCGGAACCGCACTACGAGACACCCGCCACCGCCGTGGAATGAGCCAGCAGGCCCTGGCGGACCGGGCCGGGCTCTCCCGCAACTTCGTCGCCCAGATCGAGCGCCGCGAGTCGATGCCCACGGTGTCCACCCTCTCCCGCCTCGCCACGGCCCTTGCGACCACGGTCGCCGAGCTGCTGGGGGAGGACCTCCCCACCGGGGAGCCGGGCGACACCGTCCCAGTGCCGCTGGTGGCGGACAGCATCGCCGCCGGCCCTCCCATGTTCGTGGCCGACCACGTCGAGCGCTACGAGAAGATCCCCTACTCGCTCCTGCGCAACCTGGGCGTGGACCCCCGGCAGCCGGTCCTGGTCCGCCTGGGTCCCGACCAGGACTCGATGGCCGAGACAATCCCGGCGGGCTCAACGGTCCTGCTCGACCGGACGCCCGTGCGCGAGGTGGCCTCGCGGGGGATCTACGCGGTGCGAGAGGACATGGGCGGCGAGCCCGGCTGCACGATCAAGAGACTCGTGGTGGACGCGGACTCCCGGGTGCTGATCCTGCTCTCCGACAACCCGGCACACCTGCCGCGCGCGATTCGGCTGCGGGCCGGCCAGGCCCTCTCGGACGTGGTCATCGGCCGGGTGGTGTGGTGGACACCGCCCAGCCCGGTACGGCGCTGACGACTCAGCGCTTCCGTGCCCTCGACGCTCGCCCTGTCGTGGACGTGCCGCGCGGTCGCCGAAGCGCCGCCGGCGTTGCAGCTCCATCCGGGCCGCGCAGCATCGGCCGCTCCTCCCGGTTGACCGTGAGCTGGAAGACGTCAGGCCGGGCGTAGTGACCTGCGACGTCCAGGATCCACCTTGGCCCCCGGACTCGGCTCGGGTCCACCTCGGCGATGACCAGACCGTCCTGCTTCTCGAGCGGTCCGGCGATGACCTTGCCGTCGGGGTCGACGATCGCGCTCCCGCCAACGTTGATCCACTCGCGCCCGGGCGGGTAGAGCGCCTTGAACTCAAAGCGGTCGGGGATGTCGTCGCGTCGCAACGCCATGCAGCAGCCGATCACGTAGACGCGCCCTTCCTTCGCGATGTGCCGGAGCGTCGAAAGCCACGGCTCGCCGCTGTCCCAGGTGGGCGCGAGGTAGATCTCCGTGCCCGACGCGTACATCGCGTACCGCGCCAGGGGCATGTAGTTCTCCCAGCAGATCAGCCCGCCGACCCGGCCCACGGGCAGGTCCACAGCCTGTAACGTGCTTCCATCCCCCTGCGCCCACACCAGGCGCTCTCCTCCCGTGGGAACCAGCTTGCGGTGCCTGGCCACCAGCTGCCCGCGTGCGTCGATGTACACGAGCGTGTTGTACAGGCTTGTGCCGCTTGCGTCGGTGTTGCGCTCAGAGACACCGACGGCGACGCTGACCCGTGCCCTTCCCGCGGCGCGGCAAAGCTTTTCCGTGGCGCCCGAAGGAATCGAGACCGCGTTGGCGAGCAGTTCCCCGTAGAGAAAGTTGAGGGCCGCCTTGTCGCGCGCCGGCACCAGCCATGCCCAGTCCGGGTAACCGGGGATGAACGCCTCGGGGAACACAAGGAGGCGCACGCCCTCGCGGCCCGCCTCGGCGATCAGGTCGCAGGCCCTCTCCACGGTCTTGCCCAGGTCCATGAAGACCGGGGTCGCCTGCGCCGCAGCAACCTTGAATGAGACGCTTCTTTCGGTCATGGAGAACCTCACAGGAGCAGCGGGCCGTTTTTCGGCGATCCGCAGCCGTGCCCTTGCCTGCCGATGCACATCCGAGTGAACGTTGTCCGGCGCTCTCTCGATTCCCCGGCCGGCAGACGCGCGCCGACCGCTCCGAGCCAGCGCCGACCGTCGCGGCTAGTACCCTTCCAGGATCGTGACCACGAGGTCGCGCGCGAAGTCGCGCGAGAGACGGTCCAGCGCCTCGATCTCGCGGTCGAAGTAATCCCTCGCCAGCGGGTCTACCGGGTAGGCGGTGTTGCGTGCGAACCGCTCGTCGCGCCACAGCACCACGGGCTTCTCCCCCGTTCGGTCCACGAGTTGGACGTCGGCGATCACCGTGAGCTGATACTCGGTGGCGCGTCCCTGCTGGTCGAACTGCACCGGGTTGACGACCGCGCTCTTGACGGTGCCCGACAGCACCGCATCCGCCTTGTCCCCGCTCGCCACGAGCTGGAAGCGCCCGCGACGCACCCACTCCTGCGTGATCTGCTCGGTCAGGCGCTGATCCACCTCGGACCGACTGGTCTGGTTGATGAACGGCGCCACGTAGAGCGTCTGCAGGAGCGCGGGCAGGTTGCTCGACGTTCCGACGAGGTGGTACCCGCACCCCGCCGCACCGGCCAGGAGTGCCGCACCCATGACGTAGTGACGGACCACGCACCACGAACCACGGACCACGGTTCTCATCCCTTCACCACCAGCGAGACCATGCGGTCGGGGACGTGCACCACCTTGACCACTTCCTTGCCCTCGAGCCACTTCGCAGCGGCCTCGCGGGCCGCGGCGGCGGCGGCATCCGGGTCGAGGCCGGGCTCGACCTCCACGGTCGCCCGCAGCTTGCCGTTGACCTGCACCGCAAGCGTGACGCGCTGGCGCGCAAGAAGCGCAGCGTCGAAGGTCGGCCAGCCCGCACGCAGCAGCGACCCCTCGTGGCCGGTGAGGCGCCAGAGCTCCTCGGTGACGTGCGGCGCGAACGGGTGCAGGAGCTTGAGGAGCGTTTCGTACGCCTCGCGCAGCGCTCCCTCGCCCGCCTCCTGCTGAGTCTCGCCGATCGCGTTGACCAGCTCCATCATCGCGGCGATCGCGGTGTTTGGGTGGTAGCGCTCGAGATCGGTGTGCACGCGCTTGACCGAGCGGTGCGTTGCAATGCGCAGGCGTTCGTTGGCACTCCCCTCCCCGGCCCTGCCGGCTGCGTCCGCGACCGCATCCTGGAGGGCCCACACCCGCTGCAGGAAGCGGTGGGCGCCGAGCACGCCCTCGTCGGTCCACTCCGCCTCCTTCTCGGGCGGTCCCATGAACAGCGTGTACACCCGTTCGGTGTCCGCGCCGTAGCGCGCGATGAGCGCATCGGGGGCGACCACGTTGCCCTTCGATTTGGACATCTTCTCCAGCCTGCCGGTGACGCTGGACTTGCCGACGATCATCCCCTGGTTGAAAAGCACCGAGAACGGTTCGTCGCCGGGGACCAGGCCGAAGTCGGCGAGCACCTTGTAGACGAAACGGGCATACATCAGATGAAGGATGGCGTGCTCCACCCCGCCTATGTAGAGGTGCACGGGCATCCAGCGTCGCACCCGCCCCTCATCAAGCATCGCGTCGTGGACGTGGGGGTTGATGAAGCGGGCGTAGTACCAGGAGGAGTCCACGAACGTGTCCATGGTGTCGGTCTCGCGGCGAGCCGCACCTTGGCACTTCGGGCAGGTCGTGGCAACGAACGAGGCGCTCCTGGCCAGCGGGTTGCCCTCGACCTTCCCGAACTCGATGTCCGTGGGCAGCACCACCGGGAGTTGGTCGTCGGGGACCGGGACGATCCCGTCGTTCTTGCAGTAGACGACCGGGATCGGCGTGCCCCAGTACCGCTGCCGCGAGATCAGCCAGTCGCGCAGCCGGTAGCGAACCCTGCCCGTTCCGAAGCCCTTCTCCTGGGCGAACGCCCCCATCCGGGGGATCGCCTCCTGGCTCGCGAGCCCGTTGAAAGGTCCCGAGCTCACGACCCTGCCCGGCCCGGAGTAGGCTTCGGAGAGGACCGTGCCCTCGCCCATGCCGGGACCCGCGATGACGACGCGGATCGGCAGGCCGTACCTGGTGGCGAAGGCGAAGTCGCGCTCGTCGTGGGCAG
Organism: Thermoanaerobaculaceae bacterium; assembly: GCA_022865555.1. Lineage (GTDB taxonomy): Bacteria > Acidobacteriota > Thermoanaerobaculia > Thermoanaerobaculales > Thermoanaerobaculaceae > RBG-13-68-16. Next base: position 5,247 of record JALHTD010000208.1, read on the forward strand.
GAACCGACATGATCGCGCCGCTGCCGTACTCCATGAGGACGAAGTTGGCGACCCAGATGGGGATCCGCTCACCGCTGAAAGGGTTGACCGCCCAGGCCCCGGTGAAACGGCCCTCCTTCTCGCCTCCCTCGGACTCGCGCTGCAGCCGCGTCTGGTTGCGCAGGCCGTCCACGAACTCGCCGAAGTCGGCGTCGGGCGCGGTCGAGCGGAAGCGCTCGACCAGCGGGTGCTCGGGGGCGAGAGCCACGAACGTGGCGCCGTAGATCGTGTCCACCCGCGTGGTGAACACGGTCAGCGGTTCCTCCACGCCCTCTACCCTGAAGCGCAAGTCGCACCCCTCCGAGCGGCCGATCCAGTTCCGCTGCATCACCTTGACCTTCTCGGGCCAGTCGGGCAGCCGGTCCAACCCCTCCAGCAGGCGGTCGGCATAGGCGGTGATGCGGAGGAACCACTGCTCGAGGTCGCGCTGCTCCACCAGCGTGCCGCAGCGCTCGCACTCGCCCGAGACGACCTGCTCGTTGGCCAGAACCGTCCGACACGACGGACACCAGTTGACCGGGGACTTCCCGCGGTACGCGAGCCCCTTCTCGAGCATGCGGTTGAAGAGCCACTGGTTCCAGCGGTAGTACTCGGGCTCGCAGGAGGTGATCTCCTTGCCCCAGTCGTAGAGGATCCCCCAACGCCGGAACTGGTCCTTCATCCGGCCGATGTTGCCGATTGTCCACTCCCGCGGGTGGATGTTGCGCCTGATGGCGGCGTTCTCCGCGGGCAGGCCGAAGGCGTCCCAGCCCATCGGGTTGAGCACCTTCCGTCCCTGCATGAGGAACATGCGAAACAGGCAGTCGCCGAGGATGTAGTTGCGGCCGTGCCCGACGTGCAGGTCTCCCGACGGGTATGGGAACATCATCAGCATGTAGAGCCCCTTCTCCCCCGCGGTGTCCGCCGCGGCGAAGCGCTCCCGCGCCCAGAACTCCTGCCAGCGGGGCTCGATCTGTTGCGGGTCGTACGGTTCGGCCATCCGCGGATTGTAACAAGGCTTGGAGGCTTGAAGGGCTGAAGGCTTGAAGGTGTGCAGGCCATCACGCCTGGGCGGCGGGCGGTCGGGCAGGCCTACAAGCCCGGTGGTGGTGTGGGGGCAAGTTCGTGGGCCCGGGCGGGTGGAGGTCAGGCGAGCCCGAGGAGTGAGCCGCTGCGCGCGAGAACGCCGGCGAGCGCTTCGGTCTCGCTGGGCTCCAGCAGCGGCCGGTCGCCGAGGAAGATCGCCAGGCACTCACGCCCGGTGAGGATGGGGAACACCTCGGTCCGGTCCAGACCCCCGCGCGACGTGAGCGCCTTGGAGATCGCTGCGGTGCTCTCCTCCGGGTAGTCAGAGAGGCGTACCGGGCGGCGCTCCACCACCACGTCCTCGAGCGGCACCACGCCGCGCCACACCCGCACCGGACTCGGAAGATGGAACCCGTAACCGCCCACCGACTCGAAGACCGACTCCCGGATCTCGCAGAGGACACCGCGGCCGAAGAACGTGCCCGCGAAGCGCAGGAGCGACGCGCGCACCTCGCCGGGGCTCACGTCCACGTGCAGGGCCAGGAAGAAATCCCGGAAAGCCCCGGCGTCCCCCTCACCACCGCCGCGGCGGGCCAGCAGCCGGTCCGCGAGCAGCGTCAGCTCCTCGCGGAACCAGCGTGCGGTCTCGCCGACCTCGCTGACTGGGGCGGGGACCATGAAGTCGGCCCCGGCCACGATCGCCTGGTGGCGGATCGCCGGGTCGCCGAGGCCACCGACCCAGAGCGTCGGCACCGGCGGGCGTTGCGAGGCGGCGCGCTTGACAAGGGCAACCCAGCTCTCCCCATGCTTGGGCAAGTGGCCGGATGCCGGCAGGTGCAGGATGACCAGACTCGGGGGCGGCCCGTCGGGCCAGCGTGGGGTGTCGGACAGGTTGACTTCCCACCCACGCTGCCGCCAGTCGGGCGCCAGCGTGCCGTACGCCCGCGGATCGGCCGACACGATCAGCACTCGCACACCGCCGCCGGGAATCGGGATCTCCGCCAGCGATTCGCGGAGCTCCGCGAGCGGGTCGGCGGCGCCCGACCCCTCGGGTGCGCCGGACGCCCCTCCAGCGCTGAGACCCCCGGCTGGCACCTGCTGTGCCTGAGACTCAAGCCGAGCGAAGAACTCCTCCTGGGGGATCCACTCCAGGATGCCCTTCGCCGGCCCCGGCCGGAAGCAGAAACTGCCGGCGCGGGCGGCGAACGCCGTGACGAGGGCGGGCGTGATCGCACCCGCGATGTGGCCGCTTCGGAAGTGGACGCGCGCTGGGCCCGCCGGGCTCTCGATCTCGAGCAGCCCCTCCGTGCCCGCGGACGTCAGGAGCTTGGCGAGCTCCCTCAGACCGAGCTCGGAAAGGCGACCGAGTATCGCCTTCACGATCCCGCCTCCGCGGTCCCCGGGAGCTCGACGCTCACCTCGCGGGCGGCGCCGAGCTCGACGTCGAAAGCGCTCGGGCGCCCCGCGCCACGCCACACCATCCGGTAACGACCCGGGAGCATCCCGACGAAGACGACCTCCCCTTGCCCCTGGCGTGCCCACCGGGAGCCGTCGGGGCCGACCAGCAACGCCGTGATCGTCGGATCTCCCACGGGTGCGAGGCACCGCAAGGTCACGCCGCCCACAGGCAGGATCCGAAGCCCCCGGCGCACCGGCAGCCCGGCGTACCCGCGCTCGTTGATCCGCACCAGCCGCACTCCGGAAAGCGAGGTGCCTTCGCCGGAACCGCGCACGGGCAGGTAGCGAACGCTCACCAGGCCGACGGCGGCGCCCGGGTCGAAGGCGATCCAGCCCAGAGGGCCGAGCCAGGCCTCGCCCCAGCGATGCCAGCGGACGCTGCCGCTGCCCACAACCATGCCGCGCACCACCCGCGTCGGAATCCCCGCCGCCCGCAACAACCCGACGGCCAGGTTTGCGCGGCCGGAGCAGCGGCCACGCCCGCGCACCAGCACCGAGGCGCCGTCCTGGCGGCCGCCGTCGTTCTCGTCCAGAGTGATGCGCTGGGAAACGAACTCCACGGCGCGCGCCACCACCTCGAGGGCGGAGTCACCCTGCGCTCGTGCACCGGCGAGCTCGGCCGGGACGACGAACGAGGGCGGGAACTCCATTGCCGTCGGGTCGCCACAGCGCTCCGGCCCGGCCAGCGGGTAGGCCGGCGTCCCCGGGAACGCCTGCACGACCTGGCTCACCCAGACCATCGCCCCGTCGGGCCGCGATTCGACCGCGACGGACAGCCCCGACCGCTCGCCGCCCTCGATCCTCGCAGCCAGCGCGGTGGGCACGAAGATCGCTGCCTCGTCCGCGAAGGCGACGCCTCCACACACAACCGCCAGGAGCGCGGCCGCCAGGCGCATCAGCTCTCTCCGGCAGCCTCGCCGCGGTGGAGGTAGCCGTCCAGCACGCCGTTGACGAACTGACTGGAGCGCTCGGAACCGAAGCGCTTGGCGATCTCCACCGCCTCGTCGATCACCACCGCCGGGGGCGTGTCGCCCTCGAACATCAGCTCGTAGAGGGCAAGGCGAAGGATGTTGCGGTCCACCGCGGCCATCCTCTCGAGCCGCCAGTGGTCGGCCTGGTCCACAAGGTGGGAGTCGAGCTCCGAGAGCTTCAATATCACCCCACGAACCAGGCCAACGGCGAAA
>JALHTD010000209.1 GCA_022865555.1 Thermoanaerobaculaceae bacterium
ACCGGGCGAGGCCGGCTTCCCGGCGAAGTAGCGGTCGACGCGGATCCAGTGCATCTCCCGCCCGCGCGCCACCTGCTCCTTGCCCACGACCGCGATGTTGTTCTCCGCCTGGCAAGCCACCGTGCAGGCGTTGCAGCCGATGCAGGCCGAGAGGTCAATGCTCATCGCCCACTGGTGCTCGCCGGTGTACGTCTGCGCCGTGAACAGCGGCAGCGCCGTCGGCGTCTCGCCGAGGTCCCGAGCGAAGGAGGGGTCGGCCTTGTACTCCGCGAGCGTCCCCTCACGGATGAGCTCGCCGACCCGCTTCCCAGTCGCCTCGAGACCCACCGTGTCGATCGCGTGGTGGTCCTGCGTGCAGGCGAGGCGATAGGTGCGGCCCGTCCTCTCGACGCCGAGCCCTCCGGCGGAGTGGTGCGAAGGAGAAGACCGCCGAGCGTAGGTGTCGAACCCGACCCCGTTGCCGACCTTGCCGGCCGCCGCGCGGCCGTAGCCGAGCGGCAGGACGACCGTGCCGTCCGCCTGCCCCGGCATGACGTACGAGGCGATCTCCAGCGTGCGACCGCCGAGCGCCAGCCTGACCAGGTCGCCGTGTCTGATGCCGAGCTCCCGCGCGGTTGCTGGGCTGAAGACGGCCGCGTTGTCCCAGGTGATCTTGGTGAGCGCGTCGGGGAGCTCCTGCAGCCAGGCGTTGTTGGCGAAGCGACCGTCATGCGTCCTGGCGTCGGCACAGAAGACGGCCTCCAGGCCTTGCGCGGCGCGACCGCGAGCAGCCCGGCCCAGCGCGGCCCGCACCGCCGACCGGTCGCCCGGACCGGGGTCGGCCGCCGCGGCCGCGCTGCCCGCGAGCACCCCGTCGTGAAGCGTGCGGCGCCAGGCGGACTCGAAGTCCGCCGCCTGAGTCAGCTCCCGCAGCGTGTCGCGAACGAGGTCGTGCCCGCCGGTTCTCGGCTCGGCGAGCACCAGTGCCAGGGTCTCGATCGAGCTCCTGCCACCGTAGAGCGCCTCGATGAGCGGCTGCTGCACGGTGATTGTGCCGTCCCACGCGCGCCCGTCGCCCCACGTCTCCAGATAATGCGCGCGCGGAAGGTGCCAGCGGCACTGCCGCGAGGTCTCGTCGTCGTACCCGCTCAGGTGGATGCTGACCGGGACTCCGCCCATCGCGTCTTTGAAGCCGACGTCCGCGGGCGCATCGTAGGCCGGGTTTCCCCCCAGGACCAGCAGCGTGCTCACACGCCCCCCGCGCACCGCGTCGGCTGCCTCGCGGATCGCCTCGACGTGGCTCGGCCGGTCCGCGTCGCCTTCGCGCGTGAAGGTGACCGTCACCCCGACGTTCCCGAGGGCGACGTTGAGCGCGTGGGCGACGGCATGGACGTCGGCTCCCTGCCGCGGGCCCGCGACCACCAGGCTCCTGCCGCGGCTGGCCGCGAGGTTGCTGGCCATCGTTCGGATCAGTGCCTCGACTGCGTCCGGGAGCTCCCCGCTCGCGTCCCCCGAGTCGAGGTCGCCGCCGAGGAGCCCGGAGACCGCGGCGGCGAGGCGTGCAGTCGCCAGGGGAATCGCTGCCGAGGGCAGGGCGCCGCGGTGGTCCGCCATCGCGCCGGTCAGGGAGACGACGGGCTCCACCGCGTAGAGCCGACTCATCGTGCCGTCCTCGGCACGCCGGCGCTTCGCGAAGTCACCGGCATGCCGCAGCGCGGCCGGATGGTCGAACAGCGGGTCGGCGTCGAGGCAGACGATCACGTCGGCCCTGTCGAAGTGGTACTGCGGCCTGTACGGCGCACCGAGGGCGAGTTTGGCGCCCTCGCGCTCGTTGTCGCGGGAGAGCGGCTCGTACTCGTACCAGGTTGCCTGTGGGAAAACCTCGGCGAACCGCCTGCGCAGGCGGGCGAGGCTCGGCGAGGAGCTCTCCTCGGAGAGCACCGCGAGGCCCGTCCCCTTCGCTGCCCGCAACGAGGCGAAGTGCGGGCCGGCGAAGGCGATGAAGTCGTCCCAGCTCTGCGCGATCTCCTGCCCACCCTCGCGGCGGATCGGCTGCCTGCTGCGGTCGGGGTCGTAGAGCTCCAGCAGTGAGGCCTGCGCCAGCGCGGTCGCGGTTCCGCGGCTCGTCGGGTGCAGAGGGTTGCCTTCGATCTTGACCGGCCGCCCGTCGTAGCTTGTGACCAGCAGGCCGATGGCGGCCCCGCCCAGCTCCATGGCCGTCGCGTACTGCTGAGGGACGCCGGGGGTTCGCCCATCGGGGCGGTGGGCGAACGGGAGGATCAGCTCCTTGGGCCAACGGCAGGAAGCCAGGCCGGCCACCCCCAGGGAGGCGCCCATGATCTTCAGGAAAGCGCGGCGCGTCCGGGGCGAGAGAAGGTCATCGGCCAGGCCTGGAAACTCCTTTTCCACCAGAGTGCGGAACTCCGGCGTGTCTGCGAGCTCGTCCAGGCTGCGCCAGTACTCTTTGCCCACGCTCTCCCCTCTCACCGGTGGCACGTCCAGCACTGCGTTGAAGGGTTGATCTTGCCGGCCTCGCGAAGGCGCCGGCCGTACACGAGGGGGTCCTCGGGCGCGACCCAGTCCATCCGGGTCACCAACTCAGGCGGCCGCAGATGACCCTCGGGGTGGCGGTGGCAGTCCAGGCACCACCCCATGCTGAGCGGCTGAACCTGGGCGACCACCTCCATCTTGTCCACCCGGCCGTGGCACTCGAAGCATCCGACACCCCGCCTGACGTGGGCGCTGTGGTCGAAGTAGACGAAGTCGGGGAGGTCGTGGACCTTCACCCACGGGACCGGCAGCCCCGTCGCGTAGCTCTCGCGGATGGGAAGCAGCTTCTCGCTCGCGGCCCGGATCTTGGCGTGGCAGTTCATGCAGGTCTGCGTCGGCGGGACGGCAGCGAACGCGGCGTGCTCGACCGTGGTGTGGCAGTAGCGGCAGTCGGTCCCCAGTTGCCCGGCGTGCAACGCGTGGCTGTAAGGCACGGGCTGCTGGGGCTGGTAGCCCACGTCGGTGGTCCGAGGCGAGGCGCCGTATGCGACAAGCAGGACGACGTAGGCCGGCACCACGACGAGCGCCACGGCCAACGCCGGGCGTGCCAGGTTCGTCCACCTGGGAAAGAAAAAGCGACCGCCCCGGTCGTCGCTCATGTGAGACGCGATCTTATTCAGCAAGTGCCGACCCGTCAAGCGCGGCGGCCCCGTCCGGAGCCACCCGCGTCCCACCACGGCGGCTCAGATTGCCCGCTCGATGGACGCCACCGTCCAGGCCCCGCCGTCGAACTTGACGCTGTCCCCGGGTGTCTTCTCGAGCAGCGCCTGAGCGGCCTCCGACCCGTGGGACAGGATCCCCTTCGCCGGGTCCGCCTCGTAGGGCCCGAGGATCGTCACCGCGCGCCGCCCCCCGCCCGAGGGAGGCTCCAGCCAGACCCGCGTCCCGACCCGCACCCGCCCGATGTCCACCGTCGCGGGGTTGACGATCCGTACCCGGCCGAGGTCCGCCTGGAGCTCCGAGGCACGGGCCGAGAGGTACTCCTGCCGGGCGCGAGCCGCGTGGTACTCGAAGTTCTCCGAGAGATCGCCGTGGGTGCGGGCCTCCTGGATCGCCCGCAGCGTCTCGGGGATCTGCTTCTCCAGCAGGTTGCGCAGCTCCGCCTGCAGCCGCGTGACGGTTTCGGCGAGCGCAGGCACCACCTCCTCGATCGCCGCCCCGGGCCGCAGTTCGGGGAAGCGCGCGGTCACCGCACGGCGCAGCCAGTTCCTCTCGTCGGCGAGCTCTCCTGGGTGCTCGAGAATCTGCACGATCCTCCGGCCCTGGTCGGCGGTGAGGCGCTCCCGGATGATCCGCTCGGCCAGGCCTCCGGCTGAAAGGATCTCCCTGAGCCTGCCCCGGAACGGGCCGAACACCCGGCGCTCGGCGAGTTCCACCAGGCGCACGAGCAGAGAGCCCCCGCGGCGCTCGTCCAGGATGCCAAGCAGGCCCTCGTCGGCCTCCTCACAGGCCCAGACGAAGGCGGCCGGGAAGCGCGCCGGCTGCACGAGCACCTGGTCCACGAACGACTGCGCCCGGACTGACTTTCCGGCATCCACCAGCGCCGCCGCAACCTTGCCGAGGAGCCTGGCGCTCGTCTCATGCTCCAGCCAGGAGGCGAAGACGTCCACCCACCCGGAGGGGTCGTGCTCGCGCACGAAGTCGAGGACGGCCTCGCGCTGCGCGGCCTCGTTGACCGACTCAAGCAGAGCCTTCGCCCCGGCCTGCGCCAGAACTCCCTCCCGCGCGGCGTGCACCTCGCCTGCGTCCACGCCGGTGCGGGTGGCAAGCGCGAGGGCCTCCCACGCCGCACCAGGCTCCACGCCGGTCTCCTGGGCGCGTTTCAGCAGCTCGGCGCCCATGATCGCGCTCAGCTCGCGGTTGCGGGTGGCGTGGCGGCGCGCCAGCTCTACCTTCCGCGCCAGCGGAGCGCTCGCGAACTCGGCGCGGATCTCCTCCTCCGCCCCCAGGTCGCCGGCCAGGCGGTACTGCACGCGCGAGCCGCTCCCGGCCGCCAGCAGCCGCGGGTTCTTCTTGGCGCGGTTCCACCACGCCGTCCACTGGTCCTCCGGGAGGAGGCCTACGAGCGCCGCCTTGATCTCCGGGACAGACATCGGCGCTTCGGACCCCTCCAGGATCGCAGCCAGCGCGCCCTGCGGGTCGCGCGTCACCTCCGCCGCAAGGGTGTCCTTCTCCTCGAGGCGCCGGCGCAGAACGTGGCCGGGCGGGAGAGGGGTCAGGTACTTGCGCGCCGCGTCGATGGGGACCGGGACGTGCCGCTCCCTCTCGAAGTCCAGGCGCAGCACCCCGAGCTGGGGGTTGGCGTCCACGACCCTCCCCGGCCCGCGTCCCGCCATCGCGAACACCCCTCCAACGTCGTGCTCGAGCCACGCCTCGAGCGATTCCAGGGCCTCGAGCGGCTTGCGCGCGCTCACAAGAGAGAAACGTTTGAGCAGCTTGTCGAGCGAAGGACGGCCCGCCCACAGGCGCCTCACGCACTCCTCGAGACCTGCCCGCCGCTCCTCCCCGTTTCCGATACCGAGGCGGAGCAACTCGGAGAGGAAGCGCTTGCGTCCCTCCCACGCGCCCTCCTCCTTCGCCTCCGCCGCGGCGAGCTCCAGCAGCGTGGCGGCGAGCGTTTTCTTGCCGGCGGACCGCAGCCGCTTGAGCGCCTCCACGAAGGCGGCGCCGTCGCCTACCCCGTTCTCCAGGCGCGCGAGCCAGAACTCCTCGATCGCGGAAGGGTTTCGCCCCGCGATCACGTCGTTCCACTCCTCGAGCCACCCGGTCTCGTTCACAACCGGCAACGATACCAGCCGCGGCCCGGCCGCGAAACCCTCCGAGCCTGCAGCGGGGGTGTGTCAGAATGCGCCGCCCCGCGACGGGGCTCAACTGGAGGACATATAAATGAGACCTTGTCTCATCATTGTGCTGATTGGGGCGCTCGCCGCGGTCGCGGCACCGTCGTTTGCCGACGAGGGGATGTGGCTGCTGGACCAGATCCCGGAGTTCGAGCCGACGCTCAAGGCGATGGGGATGCAGCTTTCTTCTAGGGAGATCTGGGACCCGAAGACCAACACGGGTCTCGCCTCCGCGACCCCATGGCTCGGCGGATGCTCCTCGTCGTTCGTCTCGCCGGATGGTCTCGTGATCACCAACCACCACTGCGCCTTCGGCGCCATCCAGATGAACTCGACCCCGGAGCACGACTACATCACGGACGGTTTTCTCGCGGCGAGCCGGAAGGAGGAGCTGCCGTACAAGGCAGGCAGGGTCACTGTCTTCAAGGGGTACGAGGACGTCACACAGGCCGTCGCGTCGGTGATCAAGCCCGGCATGGAGCCGGAGGCTCGCGCCAAGGCGATCGAGCTGCGCGAGAAGGAGCTGGTCGCCGCGTGCGAGAAGAGCGGCTTGCGCTGCCGCGTCGGCGAGATGTTCGGCGGCGGCAAGTTCTACCTGTTCCGCCAGCTCGAGCTTCGTGACGTTCGACTCGTGTACGCCCCGCCGCGCTCGATCGGCGAGTACGGCGGCGAGGTGGACAACTGGGTGTGGCCCCGCCACACCGGGGACTACTCGTTCCTGCGCGCCTACGTCGGCCCCGACGGCAAGCCCGCCGACTACTCGCCGGACAACGTCCCGTTCAAGCCCGAGCGCTGGCTCTCGCTCGCCAAGGAGCCCCTGAAGGACGGCGACTTCGCTTTCATTCTCGGCTACCCCGGAAAGACCATGCGCTACCGCATCGCGGCCGCGGTGGCCGGCGACACAGGGTTTTACTACCCCCAGAGGATCGAGCTCCTCAAGGACCTGATCGCCATAGCGGAGAACGAGGGCAAACGCGGCAAGGACGTGGAGATCAAGCTCGCCTCGCAGCTCAAGGGGTTCTACAACTCGGTCAAGAACAACGAGGGGATGCTGGAGGGGCTCACCAGCAGCGACCTTGCCGGCCGCAAGCGCGCCGAGGAGGCCAAGCTCAACGCATGGATCGACGCCGAACCGGCCCGCACGGCCAGGTTCGGGAACGCGCTCCCGGAGATGGAGAAGGCACTGGCCGCAAAGAACGCGACCCGTCAACGGGACTTCCTGCTCGGCTGGATGCCGATCTCCCGCTCCTCCTCGCTGCTGGCCGCAGCGGTCATCATCGAGCGCTGGTCGTTCGAGAGGACGAAGCCCGACCTCGAGCGCAAGGCCGGCTACCAGGCCCGCGACGAGCGCACGCTGCGCCAGCGCCTGTTCAACATGCAGCGCAACCTGGACCTCCCTCACGAGCGCAAGGTGCTCGCGTACCTGTTCGGCCGCGCCGCCACGCTGCCGGTCGGCCAGCGCATCACCGCGGTGGACGACGCCCTGGGCGCCACCGGCAAGACGGGCGACGAGGCCGTCACCGCGATGCTCGACAAGCTCTACGCCGGGACCGGCCTGGCCGACGAGAAGACGCGCCTCGCGATGTTCGAAATGGACCACAAGGCACTGCTGGCCAAGGACGACACGATGATCGCTTTCGCGGCCGCGCTGAGGCGCGACACTGTAGCCGAGGAGCACGTCACGGACACGTACAACGGCGAGATGGTCACGCTTGCGCCCCGCTACATTGGGGCCCTCGCCGCATGGAAGAGCGCCCCGCTCTACCCGGACGCCAACTCCTCGTTGCGCCTCACGTACGGCAGCGTGAAGGGGTATTCGCCCCGCGACGGCGTCTACTACAAGCCGTTCACCACCCACCACGGCGTCGTGGAGAAGGAGACAGGCAAGGAACCCTTCGCCTCTCCCCAGCGCCTGCTGGCGGCCGAGAAGGCCGGCGCCGACGGGACCTATGGCGACCAGAAGCTTGGGGACGTGCCGGCGTGCTTCCTGACCGACAACGACATCACCGGCGGCAACTCCGGTTCGCCCGTCATGAACGGCAAGGGCGAGCTGATCGGCCTCGCCTTCGACGGCAACTACGAGGCCATAGACTCGGACTTCCAGTTCAACCCGGCCCTGTCCCGGACGATCTCCGTGGACATCCGCTACGTCCTCTGGTGCATGGACTACGTGGACAAGGCCCACGCCCTGATGCGCGAGATCGGGGTCGAGCCGCAGAACAAGTAGCAAGGCGAAACGGAAAAGGGCAAAGGGGAAAGGACAAAAGGAAGACGGACACCACGACCGCGGCGGGCCATCACAGCCGCGGTCTTCTTTTCCCTCTTCCCTATTACCGTCTCCCCTCTCTCTTTCCGTCTTTCGTTCTTGAGCTTTTCCGGGGAATCTGCTAAGAAATGACGCTTGCGCGCAGAGCGCGTGGAGTCGGAATGGCCAACGTGGTCGTGGTCGGAGGGCAGTGGGGCGACGAGGGCAAGGGCAAGGTCGTGGACCTGCTCTGCCCCGCTTTCCAGCACGTGGTGCGCTTCAACGGCGGCAACAACGCCGGCCACACCGTCCGGTTCGCCGACCGCCACTTCGCCCTTCACCTCATACCGTCGGGGATCCTGCAGCCCGACTGCCGCTGCTTCATCGGGCCCGGTGTCGTGGTGGATCCGGTCGCGCTGCTCGAGGAGGTCCGGATCGTCGAGGAGCAGGCCGTCGCCGTGCGCTCCCGCCTGACGGTCTCATCCCGCGCCCACCTCGTGCTGCCCGGCCACCGCGCCCTCGATGTGGCGCGCGAGGCCTCGCGTGGTGCTTCGCGCCTCGGCACGACAGGGCGCGGGATCGGCCCGGCCTACGAGGCACGCGCGGGTCGGACGGGCGTCCGGCTCGGGCTCGCCCGCAACCCCCGCCGCCTGCGCGAGGCCGTGGCGGCCGCGAGCCAGGAGCTGGAGCAGGCGCTGCAGCGGTTCCCGGGCGCCCCGGTGCCGACCCCGGAGGAGATCGACCGCACGGTGGAGGCGGCGCTCGCGCTCGCTCCCCTGCTCGGTGACATTGCCACGGCGCTTGCGGCAGCCGACGCCGCCGGTCAATCCATCCTCTTCGAGGGGGCGCAGGGCAGCCTGCTCGACCTCGACCACGGCACGTACCCGTATGTGACCTCTTCAGGGTGTCTCGCAGGCTTCGCCGCGCCGTCGTGCGGGCTGCCCGCGCGCATCATCACCGGCGTGCTGGGCGTCTTCAAGGCGTACACGACGCGCGTGGGGAGTGGGCCGTTCCCCACGGAGCTCGTCGACAGCACCGGCGAGTACCTGCGCCAGCGAGGCAACGAGTTCGGCACCACCACCGGGAGACCTCGCCGGACCGGCTGGTTCGACGCGGTTGCGGCGCGCGCCGCGGTGCGCTGGAGCGGGATCGAGGCGGTCGCCCTCACCAAGCTCGATGTCCTCGACGAGCTCGACGAGATCCGGATTGCCACCGGCTACCGGATCGGCGACGCCGCCCGCGAGGAGCTCCCCGACGACGTGGACGAGCTCGCCGGCGCGGTGCCGGTGGACGAGACGATGAAGGGGTGGAAGGCGAACTCCTCGGGGATCACCGCGTTCGGGAAGCTGCCTCGGCTGGCCCGGCGCTACATCGCGCGGCTGGAGGAGCTGCTGGGAGTGCCCGCGGTGCTCGTCTCCACCGGGCCCCGCCGCGAGGAGACGATCATCCGCAGGCTCGCGCCGCTCACCCGCTGGGCCGTCAACCCTTAGCCTCTTGCCTCTTGCCTCTTGCCTCTTGCCT
>JALHTD010000017.1 GCA_022865555.1 Thermoanaerobaculaceae bacterium
CTGATCGTCGGCGAGCGCGGCCCCCGGCCGAAGGCGGTCCCGACCTACCCCGAGCTCACCTGCCACTCCCTCGAGGACCTGCGCATCCTCGACTCGCGGCCGCTGACCTGGTACCGCGTCCCGCCCGGGTGCCTCGAGGCCTACGAGAAAACCGTGATCCCGTACTGGCGCGGCCGCTCGCTGCGGGACCGCATGTTCGAGATGCTGCCGGCCGAGTGGCACGCCGCTTACCGGGCGGGTGTCTTCACCGAGTTCATGGAGCAGCGCGCCCCGGGGCACACCGTGCTTGACGACAAGATCTACCGGAAGGGGATGCTCGATTTCAAGGCGGACATCGCGCGCACGCTCGCGGCGCTCGACTACGCGGACGACCACACAGCGGCGGACAAGCGAGAATAGCTCGTCGCTATGGACATCGCCTGTGACGCGCTCATCATCTTCGCCGAGCGACACGCCGCGCTCGCTGACAGTCTGGCCGCCGGGACGGACGATCCGCTCCGGCGCAGCGAATTCGAGCGCATCGCCGCCGTCTGCCGCCACGTACCGGCGCACGCGCCGCGCGATCTTTACGAGGCGCTGCAGTACTACTGGTTCTGCCACCTCGGCGTGATCACCGAGCTGAACGGCTGGGACGCCTTCAACCCCGGCCACCTCGACCAGCACCTGCTTCCCTTCTATCGCAAGGGGCTAGCGGACGGCACGCTCACTCCGGAGTCGGCGCGCGAGCTCCTGGAGTGCTTCTTCGTCAAGTTCAACAACCACCCGGCCCCGCCTAAAGTCGGCGTGACCGCGGCGGAGAGCGGGACGTACACCGACTTCGCCAACATCAACATCGGCGGGCTGCTCGCGGACGGCTCCGACGGGTCCAACGAGGTCTCGCACCTGCTGCTCGACATCGTGGACGAGATGCACCTCCTGCAGCCGTCCTCCAACGTGCAGGTCTCGCGCAAGACGCCGGACGTGCTGCTCAAGCACGCGCTGCGGGTCGTTCGCAAGGGGTACGGCTTCCCCTCGTTGTTCAACGCCGACGTGGTCGTCGAAGAGCAGCTCCGGCAGGGCAAGACCCTGGAGGACGCGCGGGCCGGCGGGTGCTCGGGGTGCGTCGAGGTGGGCGCGTTCGGCAAGGAGGCGTACATCCTCACGGGGTACTTCAACCTCCCGAAGGTGCTCGAGCTTTCGCTGCACGACGGCGTGGACCCGCGCACCGGCGAGCGGCTCGGCCCCGCGACCGGCGACCCTCCGAGCTTTGCGACGTTCGAGGACATCTTCCGCGCTTTCGAGACACAGCTCCGCCACCTCATCGACGTGAAGATCCGGGGCAACCAGATCATCGAGCGCCTGTACGCGGCCGAGATGCCGGTGCCGTTCCTCTCGGTCCTCACCGACGACTGCATCGCCAAGGGGCGCGACTACAACGCGGGGGGCGCCCGCTACAACAACACCTTCATCCAGGCGGTCGGCATCGGCACGATCACCGACTCGCTCGCCGCGATCCGACGGCTCGTCTTGGAGGAGCAGAAGCTGGCGCTGCCCGACCTCGTGGCGGCGCTGGACGCCGACTTCGCCGGGAACGAGCCGTTGCGGGCGCGCCTGGTCAACAGGATGCCCAAGTACGGCAACGACGACGACGCGGCCGATGACCTCATGGTGCGGGTGTTCGAGACGGCGTTCCGGCTCATCGACGGCCGCCCAACCGTCAAGGGCGGGACGTACCGGCTGGAGATGCTGCCGACAACCTGCCACGTCTACTTCGGATCGGTGTGCGGCGCGACGCCCGACGGCCGCAGGGGCACCCTGCCGCTCTCGGAGGGGATCTCGCCCGTGCAGGGTGCGGACCGTCGCGGGCCCACGGCCGTCTTCCGCTCGGCCGCCAAGATGGACCACGTCAAGACCGGCGGCACGCTCCTCAACATGAAGTTCTCGCCGGCGATCCTCGCCGGGGAGGAGGGGATCGATCGGCTCGCCCACCTGGTGCGCAGCTACTTCAGGGCCGACGGCCACCACGTCCAGTTCAACGTGGTCTCCGCGGACACGCTACGAAAGGCCAAGGCCAACCCGGAGGCGCATCGCGGGATGATCGTCCGCGTCGCCGGGTACTCCGACTACTTCTGCGACCTCTCGGAGGCGCTGCAGGACGAGATCATCACTCGCACCGAGCACGCGGGTTTCTGACGGACGTCGGAGTCGACCGTCAGATCGGCATCTCGTAGACGCGGTAGCGGCGGATCTGTTGCAGGCCCATGTTGCGCATCGCGTTGGTCATGCGAACGTTGTCTTCCAGGATGTAGTTGGCCTCAACGCGGATGTCGCCGCGGGACGCAAGCACCTCGTGGGTGCGCCGGTACAGGATCGCGTCAACGGCGCGCTGCTGGTACTCCGGCACCACCCCGATCGCCCACATCCGGAACTGCGTGAGCCGCTTGCGGCCGGTCAGCAACCGCCACCAGCCGAACGGGAGCAGCCGCCCGTTGAGACCCCGCAGGAGCACGTTGATGTCGGGCAGGGTGATGGCGAAGCCGATCGGCTCCCTGGCCGGCCCCTCGGCAATGAGCACCAGCTCGGGATCCAGGATCGGCCTGATGTCACGCGCCAGCGCCCGTCCCTCCGCCTCTGTCGCGGGGTAGAACCCCCAGTTGCGGGAGATCGACCGGTTGGCCACGTCCACCAGGACCGCGATGTCCTCCTCGAGGCGCTTCATGTTCACCGGCCGCACCGTGATGCCGTAGCGTTCCTGTACCAGTTTGGTGATGACGAGGTAGCGCTCGGGGATCCGGTAGCCCTTACCCGTGTCGGCCACGTAGACGAGCAGGTCCTTCGCTTTCTCGAGGCCGAAGGCGAGCAGGTGGTCGTTGTACCAGGGCGGGTTGTGCGGAGCCATGATCACCGGCGGCGTCTCGAAGCCTTCCACTACGAGGCCCCACTCCTGGGAGGCAAAGCTCCACGGCCCCCGCATCGAGCGCATGCGGCGCCCGCGCAGCCACTCCCGGGCCGCTTCCAGGAGCAGCCGGGAGGCCTCGGGGTCGTTCACGCACTCGAAGGAGCCGAACAGGCCGACCGGCTCGCCCCAGTGCCGCACCGCCAGGTGGTCCACAAACGCCGCGATCCTGCCAACCAACTCGCCACCGTCCTCGGCCAGGAACAGCTCGACGGTGCAGTGGTCGAGCATCGGGTTTCTGCGTGGGTTGTACTGTTTCTTCTGCTCAGCGCGGAGCGGGGGGACCCACACCGGGTCGTGCCGGTAGAGCCGGTACGGCAGCTCGACGAAGCGCCTCAGGTCGGCCTTCGACGTCACCTGCCTGATCCGCATGCCACCTCCGGCTGTAAGGCACCCCTTCGTGGCTCACCCCTGCTCAGGGCGGGTTCGGCGCGGCCGCGGCACCGTGCCGGCGCGGGTCCCCGACGCCGATGAGCATTCCCGTGGCAGGATCCACAATGACGACGTTGACGCCGCCAAAGCCGCGCCGCTCGTACAGGGGGCTTCGTGTTGAGATTCGTTTCTGTTCCCGGAAACCGCGGAGCGCAAGCGCGTCGGCTTGCGCCGGTGTGATCGGGTCGATGATCTCGATGTAGGTCTTCTCTTCCGGCAAAGGATCCGTGGGCGCCGTTCGACACCCCTTGGTGCTATTTTCCGGATTCGAGCGGTTGGCCAGGGCACGTGGGGCTGTTACCGCCTCACGCAAAGGCATCGCGCGGTCCACGACGTTCGTCACGACGGCAACGATCGTGGAGGGAATCCGGGAGCTCCCGGCTCCACCGAGGACGAGGAACGGCGTTCTGCCGCAAAGGAGAATCGTCGGCGTCATGGTTGTTTGAGGTGTACGAAGGGGCACTGGGGAGTTTGGGGATCCCCTGTCGCAGAAATCATAACTCTCGAGCAGGGAGTTGTACTCGAAACCAAGAGCGGGAGTCGCCACGAAGCCGCCGTAGCCAAGCGTCTGGGTGAGCGCCACGGCGTTCCCGAAGCGATCCACCACGGACACATGGGTTGTGTCCCTGTCGTGGAACCACACATTTTGTGAAACCGGCAACTCCTCCTCGCGCAAAGCGCGGTCGAAGCGGATCAGCGCGGCTCGGCGCCCGGCTCTCGCAGGGTCGAGAAAGGCTGTGGCGAGGAGCGGCGTGCCCTCACCTGCAGGTGCATCTTGAAATGCGATGCGAACGGCCTCCAGTAGGAGATGCGACCGGTCCACGGAGTCCTGGCGCAGGAGTTCCTGGGGGAAAGCGTCGAGGATCTGCAACGCCTCGACAAGGATGTTCCCGCCTCCCGGGTTGGGGAAGCTGACGACCTCGAGACCACGGTACCGTCCGCGGACCGGCGGCCGCTCACTGACCCGCAGGAGGGCAAGGTCCAGCTTTCTTACGAATCCGCTGTTGGCGGCCATGTCCGCTGCGATCTCCTCGGCGATGCGGCCGAGGTAGAAATCCTCCACCCCATTGGCCGCCAACCGCCGAAACGTGTCGGCCAGCGCCGGTTGACAGTAGACGTGGTCGGGGGGAAAAAGATCCAACCCATCCTTCAAGAACGTGCGAGCGAGGAACTCGTTCTCCCGGATCCGGTCCGCGTAGTGGTCTATGACAGCCGCAATGCTGGGCTTGATTTGATGGCCGTACTCGGCGAGCTCGATGGCTGGCGCGAGAACCTGCGCCAGGCTCATGGTGCCGTACCGTTTGAGGATGTGCCCGAGGGCCGCCGGCGTCGCGGGTGTCGCCGCGAGCTTGTAGCCCCAAAGAAAGCCACTCTCCTTGAGCGGCCGGATCTCTTCTGGCACCACGCCGAGCGGCACCGGTGCCGAGCCGTCGACAGCCACATCGCGCCCGTCGCGCAGGTGGATGACGGCGTAGCACTGCCCCCCGAGACCGGCGTTGAGCGGATCGACGACGCCGACGGCAAATGCCGTTGCAACCGCCGCATCCACAGCATTTCCGCCCTGCTCCAGGATTCGGGCCCCGGCCCGGGCTGCTTCTGGGA
>JALHTD010000210.1 GCA_022865555.1 Thermoanaerobaculaceae bacterium
CCCGCCACCGCCGCCTGTCTGAACCCCACGATGCGAGCACCCAGGAAGGCGAGATCGTGCTCGAACGCCTCGAACTCCTCGTCCCGACCGCCACCGGCAAGCAAGGCGTTGCGCTGCCGCAGCGCCCTCCGGTAGCGCTGCAGCACGGAGAGCGCCTCCGGATGGAGGTGGAAGCACAGGCGGTCCAGGAACCGGCGTCTGTCCTCGGGTGCCCCCCAGACCAACTGGCGATCGTGACCGGAGAGAGCGGTCACCGGAAACAGGTCGAGGTACTCAGCGGCACCCAACCGGCGCGCCCCTCGGAACAGGATCCGGCCGAGAATCCGACCGGCGCGCGCCTCCTGCCGCAGCTCCACCGCAGCACCGTCACGCCCGACGCTCCCCGCCAGCGTGAAACCACGACTGCCTCGCTGCACCCATGCCAGTGTCGGGCCCGGACGGAACGACGCGAGGTTTCCCAAGACCGCGACGGCCTCCAGGAGGTTGGTCTTGCCGGAGCCGTTGGGACCGACCACCACGGTGAGTCCGGGGCGAAGCGTGAGCTCTTGCGCCGCCAGGTTGCGGAAGCCGGTCAAGGAGAAACGACGGAGCACCACGCCGTCACAGACGGATCGGCATGATGACGTACAGGCACTCCCCGGTCGCCGCGTCCTCCCCCAGAGGCGTGATCACGATGGGACCGTCGGCGTCGCGAAGTTGCAACTCGACCTCCTTGACATCAACGGCGCCGAGGAAGTCGAGCAGGTAGTTCGCGTTCACGAACACCTTCAGAGACTGGCCGGCGTAGGCGCAGGTGACCTCCTCCGTCGCCTGACCGAGATCGAAGCCAACCGAGGTGAGCCCGATAGTGTCCTTCTCGAACTGCATCTGGATGCCGTGGGTTCGCTCGCTGGCAAGGAGTGCTACCCGCCGCAGTGCGGCAGCCAGCTCCTGGCGCTGGACGCGCGCGCGGTGTGGGTTGTCGCGAACGAGCACGCGCTCGTACTGCGGGAAGCGCGCCTCCAAAACGCGGGAGAGCAAAACGCGATCACCGAGTCGGAACGCGAGGTGGTTCTCGCCTCGCGCGATGTACAGCGGGGTGTCGGCATCAGCGGTGAGGTGACGCAGTTGGTTGAGAACCTTGCGGGGGAGAAGTTGGTGCTCGAACGGAGGCGCGGCGGAGCCGTGCGGTGCCTTCACCCACGCGAGGCGGTGGCCGTCCGTCGCCACCATCTCGAGGAACTTGGCGGAGACCAGCAACAGCGCGGCGTTGTACTGGAAGTGGCCCTCCTCGGCCGAGACCGCGAACACCGATCGGTCGATCAGCCGGCGTAGGGTCGCGAGGTCCACCGCGAAGCCCTGACCGTCCGGAACCTCGGGAAGGGTTGGAAAATCGCCAGGGTCCAGGCTCGCCAGTTGAGAGTTGAAAGGACCCGAGCGCACCTCGATGCGAGCCTCGCGACAGGAGAGTTCGAGCGTCTGAGCGGGGAGTGAACGCACCAGGTCGAAGAAGACCTTGCCGTGAATGGTCGTCCGACCCTCCTTGCGCACCACCGCAGAGCATTGCGTGTAGACCGTGACGTCGAGATCGGTCGCTGCAAGGTGAAGGCGATCCCCCTCCGCGGTGAGCAAGATGTTTGAGAGAATGGGAATCGTTGTGCGACGCTCGACAACCCCTTGGATCAGCTGGAGTTCCTCGAGCACCGTGGCGCGGTTGAGGGTGACGTCCATTTGCTGGTCTCCCGACTGCTACTATGAAACAACCGAATTGTACAAGCTTTCGTAGTAGTCGTCGAGGGTGTGGAGGACCGATGGCGGTGGGGGAGGGGCCTGCTCCCGCACGGCTTGAGTCGACGGCGGCTGTGGATAAGCGAGTGTGGAGGGGTGCGGAAAAACTACGCCGGTTCCCGGCTGGACCGCGGTTTTCCGCAGGCTATCGAAAATGCTCGATGAAAGTCGTGAGGGTCGCATCCAGCGACGGGTTGGAGCGGCGCTCCTCGGTGATCGTCTCGACGGAGTACATGACGGTGGAGTGGTGTTTGGCGAACACCTTGCCGATCTCCGGGTAGGAGATCCCCAAGATCTCCCTGATGAGGTATATCGCCACCTGGCGAGGAAACGCCACCGATCGGCGGTTGTCGCGGCCCTTCAGGTCGGCGACCTTGACGCCGTAGTGATGGGCGACGAAACGGATGATGTCGGCGGGTGTGGAGTGGCGCTCCTCGGGCAACAGCGGCGTGAGAGCGTTGCGGACGGTCTCGAGGCTCGCGGCCTGACCTGTGAGCGTGCAGTAGACGATCACCCGGTTGAGGTACCCCTCCAACTCGCGGACGTTCTCCCGCACGCGGCGTGCGATGAAGAGCACGACGTCGTCAGGGAGATCGACGCCCTCGGTGTGGGCCTTCTCGCGGATGATCGCGCACTTGGTCTCGAGGTCAGGGGGTTGGATGTCGGCGACCAGACCCCAGACGAAACGGGTGCGCAGGCGCTCCTCGAGGACCTGGATCGTGGCCGGCGACGTGTCGGAGGTGAGCACGATCTGGTGGCCGGCCTCGTGGAGGGCGTTGAAGGTGTGGAAGAACTCCTCCTGGGTTCGCTCCTTGCCGGCCAGGATGTGGACGTCGTCGAGCAGCAGCATGTGGATCGGGCGGTACGCCTCCCGGAACGCCGCCATGCGCTGCAGGCGGATGGAGTTGATCAATTCGTTGACGAAGTTCTCGGTCGGAACGTAGCGCACCCGGCTGCGAGGGTTGCGCGCCAGAATTTCGTTGCCGATGGCGTGCAGGAGGTGGGTCTTGCCCAGACCGGAGCCGCCGTAGAGGAAGAGAGGGTTGTAGGCGCGGCCGGGGTTCTCCGCGACCGACTGAGCCGCCGCGCGGGCGAACTGGTTCGAGGGGCCGGGAACGAATGCGGCGAAGGTGTAGCGCGGGTTGAGCGGAGCGCCGCGGTGTGATGGTGGAGCGGCCTGATGGCTGTCGCCCGCGATATCCAGGGTCACGCTTACCGTGTGGCCGGCCGTCTGGGCCGCGCAGTCCAGCAGGACGGGCAGGAAGTGATCGCGAATGTAGTCGGCGTAGACCCGGGATGGTGCCACCAGGGTGAGGCGGTCGGCGGCGGAGCGGGCGCCGAGGGGGGCGAACCAGACCTCAAAGTCGTCGGGCGAGATCCGAGCTCGCAGGAGGCTCTTGACGCCGGACCAGAGGTCGCTTGAAGGCATGTTTCACGCTGCCCGAAGGGCTTGCGGAGCTTAGCACAGCGTGCGGTTGACCGGGAGGAGCCAAGGGCGTACACTGCGCGCTCCCCGTAACCTGACGGTCGGGGGCGGCAAGGGGTGAGAGCATGAAGCGGACTTTCCAGCCGAACAACCGGCGGCGGAAGAAGACCCACGGCTTTCGGGCGAGGATGAAAACGCCCGCGGGGCGCCGGGTGCTGGCTGCGCGCCGGCGCAAGGGGCGCAAGCGCCTGACCGTTTGAGTCGCGTGGGGGCGATCTGGACAAGCTGCTGCGACGCGCGGAGTTCCAGCGTGTCTACGCCGGTGGCCTCAAGGTGGTGGGACGGTACCTGGTGGTTTTCGCGCTTGCCGGGGAGGGTGACGCCTTCCGTCTGGGCATCACCGCAACGCGAAAGACCGGCGGTGCGGTGGTGCGCAACCGGGCGCGTCGGCGCGTTCGCGAACTCTTCCGTGCCGAGCGGGAATTGCTCGCGGGGTGGGGCGGTGATGTGGTCGTCAACGTGCGGCAGGGGTGCGCCGGGGCCGAGTGGGCCGAACTCGTGGAGGACTTCGCGCGGTGCCTGAGCAAGCTCCTGCAAGGGGCCCGGCCGCGCGCCTCGTGATGGTCGTGCTGTCGGCCTACAAGCGGTGGGTCTCACCGCTCCTCCCGGCGGCCTGCCGCTTCCAGCCGACCTGTTCGGAGTACCTGCGGGAGGCGATCGGGGAGCATGGGCTACCGCGCGGGCTGTGGCTGGGCACGCGCCGACTGGCGCGATGCCACCCATGGAACCCGGGCGGCTACAACCCGGTGCCGCCGCGCAGAGAGGGACGGTAGATGGAACGACGAGTGTTGTTCGCGGCGGTGCTGTCGGGCCTGGTGATCATCATCTGGTTCTCGCTGTTCGCTCCACCACGGCCGCAGACCGGGCCGGGCGCGACCCCGCTCGTCGCGGGGGGAACCCCTGCGGCCCAACCTGGCGCAGCGCCTGCAGCTACAGCGGTCCCATCGCCGCAGGTGCCTGCAGCGCCGCAACCGCCCGCGGTGATCGGCCAGGACAGCGGAGAGGTTCCCCTGGAAGGTGAGGGGTGGCAAAGTCGGGTGAGCCCGAAAGGCGGGGTGCTCGCGTCCGTGGTGCTCGCAGGGTACAAAGACGACGCCGGTGCGCCGCTCGAGTTGGTCCAGCCCGGCGGGCCGCCGCCACTCTCGGTAGGGGTTCCGGGTCCCTGGAACGACGAGCTCTACAAGGTCGAGCGCGGGAGCGGTTGGGTCGCTCTGCAGTGGAGCGACGGCAAGGGCAACTGGGTGGAGAAGCGGGTGAGTGCGGGCAAGGGGAAGTACGCGCTCGAGGTGGAGGTGCGGGCGGGGGGCGAGCCGGCGCGCGGCGGGGTGGTCGTGGCGTCGGGGCTGCAGAAGGGGCTCAAAGCCGACCAGCAGGGCCGGTTCGGGGGGGCGGCCGCGGTGATTCGCGTTGGCGGGAAGGTCGAGCGTGTGAACGCCGGAAAGCTCGATGGCCCGAGGTCCGCGCGGGGCGCAATCGACTTTGCCGGTGTCGAGGATCAGTACTTCCTGCTGGTGCTGCTGCCGGCGGGCGGGGTGGATGAGGTCCAGGTTCGTGCGATCGGCAGCGGGGCGGCCGCCGTGCCGCAGGTGGCGGTGACGGGCTCGGCCGGTGTGGTACGCGGCACGCTCTATGCCGGGCCCAAGGAGCACGGGACCCTCGCGGGGTACGGGCGGGGGCTCGAGGAGACGATCTCATTCGGCATCTTCGGTTTCCTCTCGGTCGGGTTCCTGGCTGCGCTGCGCTGGATCTACTCCTGGGTGCGGAACTGGGGCGTGGCGATCATCGTGCTCACCGCTGGGATCCGCATCCTCCTCTTCCCCCTGAACCACAAGAGCGCGGTGGCGATGAAGCGCATGCAGGTGCTGCAGCCGAAGATGAAGGTGATCCAGGACCGCTACAAGGAGCGGGCGAAGAAAGACCCCAACGTGCGGGCACGCATGAACCAGGAGGTGATGGCGCTCTACAAGCAGGAGGGAGTCAACCCAATGGAGGGTGCCTGCCGATGCTGGTGCAGATGCCAGTACTGTGGGCGCTCTACTACCTCTTCGCGAACGCCATCGAGTTGCGCCAGGCCCCGTTCATGTTCTGGATCAAGGACCTCGCCGCCAAGGACCCGACCTACATCACGCCGATCCTGATGACCGCCAGCATGGTGCTGCAGCAGCGCATGGCGCCCCAGGTGGGGGACCCGGCGCAGCGGCGGATGTTCATGTTTATGCCTTTCATCTTCGGCTTCATGTTCATGAGCTTCCCGTCAGGTCTGGTGCTCTACTGGCTGGTCAACAACCTCTTCACGATCGGCCAGCAGGTCCTGACCGAGCGGATGATGACGGGGGCCGAGCCGGCCAAGTGACGGCCTGGCGACCGCGGGGGCGGGAGGCCTGGGCCGAGCGGCTACGCGCGGCCGGCGTGGGGGCCGAACTCGCAGGCGCGCTTGCTGTCTACCTTGAGCTGCTCGGCCGCTGGGGCGCCGCGGTGGACCTCCTGAGCGAGATCGACGATGAAAAACTGCTGACCGGGCACGTCCTCGAGTCGCTGGCGGCGCTGCCATGGGTGGGTGCGACCGGCACGCTGCTGGACGTCGGGAGCGGGAACGGGTTCCCGGCGGTGCCGCTGCTGCTGGGGCGCCCGGGCCTTCGTGGAGTGCTGCTGGAGCCGCGTGAGCGGCGCTGGGCGTTCCTTCGCGAGGTGGTGCGCGAGCTCGAACTGCCGGCCGAGGTGGTGCGGGAGCGGGTGGCCGAGCACGGCGGCGCCGACTACCCTGTGGTGACGGTGCGCGGCGTAGAGATCGGAGCCTGGCTGCCCCACGCCGACCGGCTGTTGCATCCGGAGGGCACCTTGCTGTGGTGGACCAGCGTAGCCAACGCCGCGGAGTTGGGCCGGAAGGTGCCGGAGGGGCGTGTGTTAACCTTTCCGCTGCCGGATCCAGCGCGGGGAAACCTCGCGGTGTGGCGTCGATGTTCCACGTGAAACATTGGGAGAAGTGGTGAAGCGTCAGCGAGTTGTGGCGGTAGCCAACCAGAAGGGCGGGGTCGGCAAGACCACCACCGTGATGAACCTGGGCGCCGCGTTGGCGGCCTACGAGCAGAGCGTGCTCGCCCTGGACCTCGACCCGCAGTCCAACTGCACCTCCGGCCTGGGATGGGATGGAAACGGCGTCACCTCCTACGAGGTCCTGGAGGGTCTGGTGCCGCTACGCGAGGCGACGGTGAGCACGCGTTTCCCAGGGCTCGATCTGCTCCCCTCCCGGCGCGACCTGGTGGGGGCCGAGGTGGAGCTTCTCGCCGATCCGAAGCGGGGGGAAAGGCTGCGCCAGGCGCTCGCCACCTCGCCGACCGACCACCAGTGGGTGCTGATCGACTGCCCGCCCTCGCTCGGGATCCTCACCGTCAACGCGCTGGCCGCCGCAGACTCGGTGCTCATCCCGATCCAGTGCGAGTACTTCGCCCTCGAAGGCGTGAGCGAGTTGATGCGCACCCTCGATCGGGTGCGCGCCGCCTGGAACC
Source organism: Thermoanaerobaculaceae bacterium (assembly GCA_022865555.1). GTDB lineage: Bacteria > Acidobacteriota > Thermoanaerobaculia > Thermoanaerobaculales > Thermoanaerobaculaceae > RBG-13-68-16. The sequence goes on from JALHTD010000210.1 coordinate 6,760, forward strand.
CGACGCTCGCGGTGGACGGGGCGGTGCTGACGCTCTACGACGAGCGGGTGACCCTCTCGCACCAGGTGGTGGCCGAGGTGCGGCGTTTCTTCGGCGATCTGGCTTTCGAGACCGTGATCCCGCGCAACGTACGGTTGGCCGAAGCGCCCTCGTTCGGGCGCACGATCCTGGAGTACGACATCCGTTGCCGGGGTGCCCAGGCGTACCTGGAGTTGGCAAAGGAGCTGCTGCAGCGACGGAGGGCGAATGAAGCGGTCCGCGTTGGGTAAGGGCATTGCCGCGCTCATCCCTGATGTGCCAGCGCTGCACATGGCCGGGGTGGCGGAGTTGCCGGTGGGCGAGATCCACCCCAACCCGTTGCAGCCGCGGCGCCAGTTCTCCGCTGCGAGCCTGGAGGAGCTGGCCGAGTCGCTCAAGCAACACGGCCTCCTCCAGCCGGTGGTCGTGAGCCGCGCGCCCGGCGGGGGCTACGAGCTGATCGTGGGGGAGCGCAGGTGGCGGGCAGCGCGTCTCGCCGGCCTCGAGCGCATCCCGGCGGTGCTGCGGGAGCCGGTGGGGGACGCCGACCAGCTCACGCTCGCGCTGATCGAGAACCTTCAGCGGGAGGACCTCACCCCCATCGAGGAGGCGCGCGCCTACCATCACCTGCGCGCGGAGCTGGGCCTCTCGCAGGAGGAGATCGCCCGCCGAGTGGGGAAGGGGCGCTCAACGGTGGCCAACGCCCTGCGCCTCCTCCAGCTCCCGATGGCGGTCCAGGAGCTGGTGGACACCGGCGAGCTCTCGGCCGGGCACGCCCGGGCCCTCGTGGGTGTGGGCGAGGCCGAGCGCCAGGTGGGCCTGGCCCGACGCTGTGTGCGGGAAGGGTGGAGCGTGCGGGACCTCGAGCGACACCTGCAACCACGCGCGTCCAGGCCCCGTCGAGCCGTGGACCCGGAGACTCAGGAGGCCGCGGACCGTCTCTCGCTGGCCCTGGGGGTGCGGGTGGAGATCCGTCGCCGCCGACGGGGAGGCGAGATTCACCTGCGTTTCGCGAGCGAGGAGGATCTCATCCGCCTGTTTCGGCAGCTCACTCGGGAGAAGAAGAGATGAAGAAGAGCCAGGGAACGCTCAACGGTTTTCTGGATCAGGGTTGCAGCATCAGGGGCGACGTGGTCTTCGCCGACCTGCTGCGGGTCCACGGACACGTGAACGGGACGATCTCGAGCGAGCACGAACTGCTGGTGGGCGAGGGCGGGATCGTGGAGGGCGAGGTCGCGGTGGGGCGGCTGGTGGTGGCTGGGACGGTGCGCGGGACGGTGCGGGTCAAGGAGCGCGTGGTGATTCACGGGACCGGGAAGGTGTTCGCCGAGGTTTTCGCGCCTACCCTGGTGGTCGATGAAGGGGGCGTGCTCGAGGGACCGGTCCACATGACGCGACCAGACAAGCTCGCTGCGACACCCTCTTGACACCGGGCTCGGAACGATCTAGCGTTGGCCCCTGGTGATATTGAGACGCGCATCCGGAGGCGACGATGAAGCGTACGGAGAAGTTTTTCGTCCAGTACCTGCGTGACAACAACCTCAAGGTGACCAAGGAACGCCTCATGCTCCTCGACGAGCTCTTCAACTCCTCCGGACACCTGGATGCCGACTCGTTGTTGTTCCAGCTCCGCAACCAGGGCAAGAGGGTGTCGCGCGCCACGATCTACCGCACGCTCGACCTCCTGGTGCAGTGCGGGCTCGCCCGCAAGTCCCGCCTCGGGCGCGAGCACTACGTGTACGAGCGGGTCACACCCGGCAAGCGCCACGACCACATGGTGTGCACGGGGTGCGGTCGGATCATCGAGTTCTACGACTCCGACCTCGATGAGCGCCAGCGGCAGGTGTGCCTCGAGCACAGCTTCCGGCCGAGCTTCTACAGCCTGCAGATCCAGGGGCTGTGCGCGGAGTGCCAGCGCAGCGAGTGAAGTCCCGCCCACCCCGGCGAAGCAAAGGTTTCTCCTCAACTGTTAAGCATACTTGACAAGCGTCCTTCACGGGTCGACACTGGCCTCGACGGCCAGTCCACCGCCCGGGCTCCCGTCCATGGACATGAGCCGCGCACCGGACCTCGCCGCCCGCCCCGCCTCACCGCCAGTGCTGCTGGTCGGTAACCCCAACGTCGGGAAGAGCGTGATCTTCGGCGCCCTGACCCGGACGTACGTGACGGTTGCCAACTACCCCGGAACGACCGTCGAGATCATCCGGGGCCGCGCCCTCTCCCTGCCGGGAGCACCGGAGGTGGTGGACGCCCCGGGGACCAACTCGCTCACCCCCCAGTCCGATGACGAGCGGGTCGCCCGCGACCTGCTGCTCGCCGAGCCCGACGCGGTGGTGCTCCAGATCGGTGACACCAAAAACCTGCGCCGCGTCCTCTACCTCACCGCCCAGCTCGCCGAGCTCGGTCGCCGTCAACTGCTCGTCCTGAACCTTCAGGACGAGGCACGCGACCTCGGGGTTCGGGTGGAGGCGAGTGAGCTGGAGCGCAGGCTCGGCGTCCCGGTGATCCCCGCCACGGCCACCCGCAACGCGGGGCTTGACGCCATCCCCCGTCGCCTGTCCCAGGCGGCCGTGGCCCAGCTCGAGTGCAGCTACCCGGCGGTGGTGGAGCGGGCGGTGCTGGACGTCGCGGGGCTGCTCCCCGCGGAGCTGGGTGCGGCTCGCCGGGGGCTGGCCCTGATGCTCCTGTCGGGGGACCGAACCCTCGGAGAGTGGGCGCGGGAGGCACTGCCGGAAGGGGGGGTCGGGCTCGTCGAACGGCGGCAAGCAGAGCTCAAGCGGGCACTCGGCATCGGCGCCGCGACCGCGATCGCGCGCGCCCGCCACCGGGCGGTGGCCGAGCTTCTCAGGCAGGTGTTTCACGTGCAGAAGGCGCGCGGTGGCACGCTGCGCGACCGGTTGGGTGAGCTCTCCATGCACCCGATCTGGGGGGTGCCGGTGCTGGCGGCGGTGCTTTTCCTCGCCTACGAGTTCGTGGGCGTGTTCGGTGCCGGCACCCTGGTGAGGCTCGTCGAGGACGGGCTGTTCGGCAAGGTGATCAACCCCGCAGCCACGGCCCTCGCGAACAAACTCGTGCCGTGGGCGTGGCTGCGCGACCTGTTCGTGGGGCCGTACGGCGTCGTGACGATGGCCCTGACGTACGCGATCGCGATCGTGCTCCCCGTGGTAGGCACGTTCTTCATTCTCTTCGGGGTGCTGGAGGACTCGGGCTACCTCCCGCGCCTCGCGGTGATGGTCAACCGGATCTTCCGCGGCATGGGCCTGAACGGCAAGGCGGTGCTGCCGATGATCCTCGGGCTCGGCTGCGACACCATGGCGACGCTGACCACCCGGATCCTGCCCACTCGCAAGGAGCGGGTCCTGGTCACGCTGCTGCTCGCGCTGGGTGTTCCGTGCTCGGCGCAGCTCGGAGTAGTCCTCGCGATGCTTGGCTCGATGGCACCGGCGGGGACGTTGATCTGGGGCGGCGTGGTGGCGGGAACGCTGTTCGGTGTCGGCTGGGCCGCCGCGCGGCTGATGCCGGGGAAGGGCTCGGACTTCCTCCTCGAGGTGCCGCCGGTGCGCGTCCCATCGCTCTCCAACATCCTGGTGAAGACCGTGGCGCGCACCGAGTGGTACCTCAAGGAGGCGCTGCCGCTGTTCGTTCTCGGGACGCTGCTGCTCTTCGTACTCGATGTCTCGGGGATGCTGCCACGCCTGGAGGCGCTCGCGGCCCCGCTGGTGGTGGGCCTCCTGGGCCTTCCGGCGCAAGCCACGGACGCTTTCCTGGTCGGTTTCTTGCGCCGCGACTACGGGGCGGCGGGGTTCTTCGTGCTGCGGCGCGGCGGGCAGCTCGATGGGGTGCAGTCGGTTGTCGCGCTCTCGGTCATCACGCTTTTCGTGCCGTGCATCGCCAATTTGTTCGTGATGATCAAGGAGCGCGGCTTCAAGACGGCAATGGCGATGGTCGCGTTCATCGTGCCGTTCGCCTTCGCGGTCGGGGCGCTGCTCAACTGGGTGCTGCGCGCCCTAAGGGTTCACCTGTGAGCGCCACTGGCGGTGCGGGTGAGGTGCGGGAGGTCGAGTGCCCGCTCTGCGGCAAGCGATTTCCCGGCCAGGAGGCGTGTGTCGTGGGCTGCCCGTTTGCGGGGTCGTGCCAGACGTTGTGCTGCCCGCACTGCCACTACCGGTTCGTGGAGGAGTCCAAGCTCACGCGGTGGGTGGGCAGGCTCCTTCGCGCGGAGCGGGCGTGAGCGAGGCCGGCTTCCTCGAGTCGCGCTCGCCTGGCGCCGCTCGTGAAGAGGTGCTGGAGGAGCTGTGGACCGCCCACGAGGGAGGGACGAGGCTCACCGTCGAAGCGCTCGCCCAGACCATCCACGCCGGACCCGGGGAGGGGTGGGGCCAGGTGGCCCAGGAACTGGTTGAGCGGGGGCTCGTGCGGCTTGCCGATGGCGAGCTAGTGCTCACCCAGACCGGAGAGCGGGAGGCGCGGGAAGTCGTGCGCCGCCATCGCTTGGCGGAGGTGCTCTTCCACGAGGTTCTCGATCTCCCCATGGATGACAGCGAGGCCGAGGCGTGCAGGCTCGAGCACGTGCTCACGCCCGGCGCCACCGCGGCGGTTTGCTCGTTCCTGGGTCACCCGCCGCTCTGCCCGCACGGGCGCCCGATCCCGCCCGGCGACTGCTGCTCGGCGCTGTCCCGGCGAGTGTCTTCGCTGATCTGCCGCCTGGCTGATCTTGTGCCCGGCGAGAAGGGACGGGTGGTGCTGGTGGCGCCCCACCACCGTGAGCGCTTGGATCAGCTCGCCGACCTCGGGGTCATACCCGGGGCGGTGCTCACCCTTCGCCAGCGCAAGCCGTCGCTCGTGGTTGAGGTGGACCACACACTGCTCGCCCTCGAGGACGAGATCGCCCAGGGAATCTACCTCCGCCCCCTCGTGGAGACGTGAGCCGTGGCCAGCGACCTGCATTGGACCTGTGGAGGAAATCGATGAGCGCCCAACCCCCGCTCTGGCGCGCCTTCGAGGACAACGAGATCACCCATTCGGGTGCGCACTACTTGCTCGCCATCTCGTCTTTCGCCAAGTCGGGCAAGGCACCGCGCGCCGCGGATGTCGCCCGTCGCCTGGGGGTGACGCGCGCCGCCGCCTCGTTGCAGCTGCGCGCGCTTCAGCAGCATGGTCTGGTCGATCTCGACGACCAGCAGCGCCTGCGCCTCTCGGCGGTGGGTGCAAACCTGGTTGCCCGGGTCGCGAGCAAGCACGAGGTGTTGCTCGTGTTCCTGGGCGAGCTGTTGGGAGTGCGGGCGGGCACCGCCGAGCTCGACGCCTGCAAGGTCGAGCACCTGCTCTCCGAGGAGACCGGCGCGGCGCTGGTGCGGCTGATCCGGTTCGCCCGCTCCGGCCAGCCCGAGGCGCAGGCGTTTCTTGCGGAGTTTCGGCGCACCACCGCCCACTGCCCGCCAGGCGGGCGCTGCGAGCTGTGCACGGAGGCATGCCTGCTCGCGGCAGGGGGTTTGGCGTGAGGCGCGGGTCTAGGAGAACGTGATCCGGGCGAAGCGGCGCTTGCCCACCTGGACGAGGTAGCTGCTGCCCGCGGTGGCGTTCACCGTGGTGAACGGGTCGCTCATCGCCTCGCCGTCCAGCTTCACTCCCCCCTGCTGGAGGAGACGGCGGGCCTCCGAGTTGCTGGGGGAGAGCCCGGCGCTGACCAGAACCCTGACGAGCTGAGCCGGCTCGGCGCTCGGGGGCAGCCGAAACTCGGCGACTGCGTCCGGGGTCTCGCGCCGCTGATGAACGGCGCGGAAGTGGGCCTCGGCGGCGGCAGCCGCCTCGGCGCCGTGGAAGTCGGTGGTGATGGTGAGGGCGAGCGAGAACTTCACGTCCATCGGGTGGCGAGAGCCGGAGGTTACGCTCTTCTGGAGCGAGTCCACTTCCCCGGGGCCGAGGTCGGTGAGGAGCGTCCAGTAGCGCCACATCAGGGTATCGGAGACCGACATGAGCTTGCCGAACATCTCCTCGGGCGGATCCTCCACCGCGATGTAGTTGCCGAGGGACTTGGACATCTTCTCGACGCCGTCCAGGCCCTCGAGCAACGGCAGCGTCATCACGATCTGTGGCGGGAGCCCGAGCTTGCCCATGAGGTCCCGCCCGACCAGCAGGTTGAAGAGTTGATCGGTTCCGCCAAGCTCGACATCGGCTTTCAGGGCGACGGAGTCGTACGCCTGGGCCACCGGGTAGAGGAGCTCGTGGAGCGAGATCGGCTCGCCTCCCTCGAGGCGCGTGCGGAAGTCGTCCCTCTCGAGCATCTGCGCCAGCGTGACCCTGGCGGTGAGGCGGATCCACTCTTCACTCGAGAGGGCGCCCAGCCAGCGTGCGTTGAAGTCGATGACCGTCGCCTCCGGGTCGAGGAGCTTGAAGATCTGCCGCTTGTATGTCTCGGCGTTGGCCTCGATCTGCTCCCGGGTCAGCTGCGGCCGGGTCGTCTTCTTGCCGGTGGGGTCCCCGATCATGCCGGTGAAGTCGCCGATCAGGAAAATCACGCGGTGGCCCAGTTGCTGGAAGTGGCGCATCTTCCGGATCACCACGGTGTGCCCGAGGTGGAGATCGGGTGCGGAGGGGTCAAAGCCCACCTTCACGGTGAGCGGGCGTCCCTCGCGGTGGGCTGTGACCAGACGTGCCTCCAGGTCCTCGGGGCGCACCACGTCTACGCACCCCTTGAGCAGGAGCTCCATCTGCTGTGCAACCGATCGCCTCACCACGGACATGACACCTCCAGCCGGCCCCGGCCGCTTCAACGCTAGGAAGTGGATTTTCGCACACCGCTTTTGCGCGGCGGTGGCGCTACAACCTGCGGCGCGCGGCCGCGAGCGAAGCGGGGCACCTTCTCCCAGGCCGGGAGGCCGGCGAGGACCGCGGTCACCTCACGAGCCTCGGTCCCGAGCAGTTGGGAATCGGTCGGCACGACCGGCAAGAAGACCGCAGCGGCGGCGCGGGCGGTGGCCTGGGCCGCGTCGCCGTAGAGGAGCGAGAGCAGGCGGCGCGCCGCCGCCATCGCCTCGGCGGCGGTCGCGGGTCGGCAGGCCCCCTTCCAGAGCGTCGCCAGGCGGACATCGAGGGCTGGCACGTGGGAACCGCCATCCCCGGCAACCGCGAGGACGACCCGCCCCGCGGGCACCAGCACGAAGGTGCGCAAACCCGCCTCGTGGGAGAGACGGTCCTGTGCGACCTGACCGGCCACCAGACCAGCGGCGGTGGCTGGCAGCTCCACCACCCCGATCTCCTGGGGCGGACCGTCCCCCACCTTCCAGGCGAGGCCGGAGGTCGCCAGGGTGGCGCCGGTGCGCACGCCCCCTCCCGGCAGGCTCCCGAAGAACTTCCCGGCAGCCTCGGCCCCTTCGTCGACCTCGGGCGGGAGGGCCAACGCCACCGAGACGGTTTCCGCGGTCACGCGCTCCGCGAGGCCCAGGGCGCGGGCGACCTCCGCGTCGAGGTTGTCGCCGCCCGGTTCTCGCGCGCCAGTCAGGCTTTCGCTCACGTGTTCCATCACGGCGGTGATTCCGGCGGCAGGGGCCGCCACCGCGAGGGTGGGCACCCCGAGCGTGTTGCCGACGCTCGCAGCCCACCCCTCGCTGGCCGCCGTCTCCGCGGCCGCCGTCAGGACTCTTCGCCCGGCGAGCGGATCCACACCTCCGAGTGCGACGGCCACGACGCCGGTCTCGCCCGGGATCCAGCGCACCGTGACCACAACGCCGTTCCCCAGCGTCTGCGGAGGTTCGCCCTGGGGCCGCCGCTCCTGCTCCACCAGGGTGGCGAAGCCGGCGTGACCATCCAGCACCTGATGGGCGAGCTCGGCGAGTGTGGCGGGGTCGAGGGCGGGCGTCGCGAGCGCCCCGGCGACCCCGCCGCCCAGGGCCAACCTCTCTGCCAGCTCCAGGGCCGCAGCCCTGCCGGCGACCATCGCGCGGGCAGCCCGCGCCTGGCAGGACGCGATCGCGCGGCTGACCTCGTCCTGGGTGGGGGGAGTTGCGGGTAGAGCGGCCAGGCGCTGGCGCAGGTTCCGGACGACGACACGCGGATGCTCCTGGCCAGCAGGCAGGCGCACGAGGAGGCGCGCACATGCACCCTCGAGCTCGCTCTCGACCCGGACGTCGGGGAACGTTGTGGCCAGCCGCGCCCTCAGGAACGCGACCAGGGCAGGGATCAGGTCGTAGCGTGGGTCCGTCGGCCCGGGGAGCGCGAGCGAGAGGGTGACGCGCTCCGGGCTGCCGCGCCGCACCTCCACCCCGCCTTCCGCCAGCACACACGGCACGCGCGGGAGCGGGCGGACGGGCACGCCCTCCAGGGCGGCCAAAGGCCCTTCCAGCTCGCGGGCGGGCACCGGCCCCAGCAGCACCACGGCCGCACAGCCTGTCGTCGCGAGCGTCTGCACGAACTCCGAAAGCGCGGACTGGACGAGTAGCGCCGGGACCCGCACGCTCCACAGCAACGCCCCGCGCCGCGCCGTGAGCTGAGCGGGGAAGCCGGCGACGGTATCGGGCGGTGACGCCTCCGCCGGCAGCACGGCCGTGAGGACCTCCACATCGCCTCCCGCCACCTCCGCGATCGCCACGGGAAGGTCGTGGGTGGTCCGCCACTCACTCATCGCCTGGCCGAGGAGAGGCGTCGAGACAAGAAGGCACAGCGCAATGCGCGCCGGGATCGTTCGCATGCGACTATCATAGCTTTCATGCGACTGAATCCCCTTTCGCCCCGGGTGCTGGTGCTGTCCTGGGCGGTCGCGCTGATCGCCTGGCCACTGGCCTGGCTGCTCCTGGCGGTGGCGCAGGGGCTCGGGACCGTGGTCGCGGGTGGTGGCTGGATCGGGGTCTCGGTCCCTCTGGGTCTCCACCCCTGGGGGTTGGTGAACGAGCCCAGCATCGCATTCGCGGGGACACGTGCGGCGCTCTTCCTCTACTGGCTGGTGCCGCCACTGGCGGTTCTGGCGGTGGCGGTGCTGCTGCCGACGGTGGTGCCGGTGCCGCCCTCGTGGCTCTCGGAGGTCGGGGTCGTCCAGCTCGCCGTGGCGTGCGCCGTCCTCGGCCTCGGCTGGGCCCCTCCCCTGGGTGTCGTGGACGGCCCGGCGGCGGGTCTCGCCCGCTTCTGGGGGGTCTCTGTTGGCATCTTCCTCGCGGTCACGACCGCTCTCGGTGCCCTGGTGGTTCAGCTCGCGGTCGCGCGCTTGGCCAGTCACCTGTGGGTCGAGCCGGGCGGGCCGCTACGGATGCGCCGTCTCCGGGTGGCCCTCTCGCATACGTTCGTGCCGGCGCTGTGGTGGGGTGTGGCGGTGGTCGCACAAGGCTGGGCGGTTCCACCGCTCGCGGTGATGACCACCGGGGCAGTCCTCCTCGGCGCCCTGCTCGGGGCCTGGTGGTGGGTGCCGGCCTCGCCGCTGCACCCACGCCCCCACCTCTTGTGGCGCACCGTTGTCGCGCTGGCCTTGCTGGGTGTGGCCGTCTTTGCAGTGGCGACATGGGCGGGGGCCCCGCGCCGCGGCAACGGCACCGCGTTCGTCTGGGGTTATCCGGGCGAAACCAACAACGTGCGCCCGGGAATGGCCGTGGTCCGCCTCATGCCGCTCCCCGCCCCGAAAAAACCGCCGGCACGGTGAGCGCAAGGATCTTCAGGTCGAGCCAGAGCGACCAGGCGTCGATGTAGGCGAGATCGAGCTCCATCCAGGTGGCGAAGTCGAGTTGGGAGCGGCCCGAGATCTGCCAGAGACAGGTGATGCCGGGTTTCATGGCGAGGCGACGCCGCTGCCAGGGAAGGTACCTCTCGACCTCTTGAGGGATCGGGGGCCGCGGCCCGACCAGCGACATGTCCCCCTTCAGAACGTTGAGCAACTGGGGAAGCTCGTCGAGGGAGGAACGCCGCAGCAGGCGGCCCACCGGTGTCACCCGCGGGTCCGCGGGCGCCTTGAACACCGGCCCGTCCATCACGTTGAGGTGGGCGACCTCGCTTTGCAGCTTCTCCGCGTCCTCCACCATGGTGCGGAACTTGAGCAGCACGAAGCGCCGCCCGTGCAGGCCGCAGCGCACCTGGCGGTAGAGCACCGGGCCGCGGGAGGAAAGGCGGGTCGCAAGGGCCGCCGCCACCCAGAGCGGGGTTGAGACCAACAGCGCGACCAGGGAGACCACCACGTCGAGCACGCGCTTGACGAAGAGCGCGAGCGGCGCGGTGGGCATCGTGGCGAATGTGAGCAGCGGCGTCCCGTCGAGGGCTTCGACCTCGACGTGCGGCTTCAGGTGGGGGAACGGTTGCAACGCCACCCGCACCCGAACGCCCAACTCCTGGCAGTGCAGCAGCACCGGCTCGAGCTCGCCGAGCTGGCGCGTCGGGACCGCCAGCACCACCTCGTCCACGACCTCTGTGGCAAGGAGCTCGGGCAACTCCGTCACCGCGCCGAGCACGGGGAATCCCTCCACCTCGCTTCGCCCGCAGCCGTCGGCGTCGACGAGGCCGCGCAGCGAGAGACCCCAGGCGCGATGCGAGACCACCTGGCGTGCAAACGCCACCGCCTCCGTGCCGCATCCGATGACAACCACCACCCGCTCAGGCACCTTAGCCAGCTTGCGGCCCCACGGGGTGCGTCGCTCCGCCACACGCGCCGCCGCCAGCACCGCGCCGTTGATGACGCCGAAGAGAAGCAGGAACGGGCGCGATACGAACTGCAGGCGCAGCAGGTAGCCCGCGGCGGCCAGCAGAACGACGCCCAGCGCGGCCACCTGCAGCTCCTTGAAGGCCTCCCGGCGCAGCGAGAGGACCTGGCCCGGGGAGGTGAGCCGGTGGGCGGCCAGGAGCACCATCCAGAGGGGGAGCACCACCGCCAGCAGCGGGAGGTAGTCCCGCAGCGGGTACAGGCCGCCCGGAAAGATCGAGGACAGCACCTTTGGGATCAGACGAGAGCGCACCTGGTGGGCGAGCAGGAAGCTGCCGGCCGTGAGCAGCACGTCGAGGAGAAGGCGCCGGTACGCGATCAAGCGTGCGGGTTCCCGCAGCACAACCCCTCCAGCAGCCGCTCGTAGGCGGCGGCCACGTCGTCCCAGCGATAGTGTGCCATCACCCGCGCGCGCGCCGCCTCGCCCAGGCGGACCACCCTCGCGGGCTCGGCCAGGTAGTTGGTCAGAACCTCCGTCAGGGATCGGTCGCCCGCGAATTCGAAAGGAAGCCCGGCCTCCCCCACGACCTCCCGGTTCGGCGGGTTGTCGAGAAAAAAGACCGCGCGCCCGGCTCCCATCGCTTCTACGAGCGCCGGGTGGGTTCCACCTACCTCGGTGGCGTGGATGTAGGCGCCGGCACGGAACAGCAACTCGCGGTACTCCTCACCGTAGACCGGCCCGGTCAGCACCACCCGGGGATCGGCGGCGGCGAGCCTGCACACGCGGCGCGCCAGCGCACGGGCGTAGGGTGCCCCACCGACCATCACCAGCGGCACCTCGCCTGACACCTCGCGATAGGCCGCGATCACTCGGTCCGGGTTGTTCTCCGGCTCGAAGCGCGAGACGTAGAGGAGGTAGCGGCCATCCGCGAGGCCGAACCGACGCAACGCCTCCTCCCCCTGCGGGGGCAGCAAGTCGCCACCGTAGGGGATCATCACCGACTCCCGGTGCCAGGCGCGCCGGTAGTAGACCTGGATCGTCCTGGCGTCGGTCACCAGGACGTCGGCCCAGCGCGCCGAGAGCGACTCGCAGACCCGGTAGTACGAACGCCCCAACGGTCCCCACTTGCGGCGCTTGCGCTCGAGGCCGTCCACGTTGAGGGCCACGGGCAGCCTGCGGGCGTGGAGCAGCGGGATCAGCGGGGCGTTGGCGGCGTTGCACAGCAGGACGACGTCGAACGAGCGGCGACTGACGTCCAGGCAGGAGAGGAACGTGTGGGAGAGCGTCTCGAAGGCCTTGAGCCGCAGCGCCGGCAGCCGCCGCACCGCCGCCCACCGGTGCACCGTCACGCCCGCCACGGCGGCGTGGGAGCGCGTGTAGACCGTGACTGCGTGGCCAGCAGCGGCGAGGCGCGCCGAGAGCTCCTCGGCCAAGGTCTCGAACCCTCCGTACCGGGCAGGGATCCCGCGCGTTCCCAGGAGTCCGAGGCGCATCACGCCCCCACCCTGCGGACGTGTCCTCCGGGGAGGAACCAGCGTGCGGCGTGCCACCCGGAGACCAGCGCCCGCGAGGCGTTGGCCCGGCCGCGCGCGCGCTGCTGAGGCCGCAACGCCCACGCCTCTGAAAGACCCGGCAGCGAGGCGCGCTCGACGGTGACGCAGGCCAGCGTCACCACGGCATCGCGCACCAACCACCACGGGAAGCAGCTCGCCAGCCACCGCCAGTCGGCGTTCGACCAGCGCAGCAGGAAGCGGTTCCGCACCGAGTGGCGGTTGATCTCGGGGGTTTCACGGCGTCGCTTCTCGGGCTTGAGGCCGCGCTCGTGCCAGGCCCGCGCCTCCGGCGAGTACAGGCAACGCCAGGCGCGGCGCTGCAGGCGCCACGCAAGGTCCGCGTCCTCGCGGTAGGCGAAGAAGCCTTCATCGAAAACCTCCCCGGCAGGGTACGCCACGTCCTCGAGCGCTTCGCGCCGGTAGAGAGAGGCGGCAGCGGAGGCGCCAAACATCCAGGCCGGTCGCAGGAGGCGAGCGCGCAGGCGCTGCCCGGCGCCGCGGTCGAGGTGCCTACCGGAGGCGGTGACCACCATGCCGGCCGAGTCCACGCGGTCCGTTGGGAGCAGAGACTCCCCCTCCCCGCGCAGCAAGAGGCCAGTCGCCGCGCCCACCCTGTCGCGTTGTGCGGCCGCGGGCAGCAGATGAGAGAGGTAGTCGGGCGCGAGGCGGCAGTCGGGGTTGAGGGCGAGGATCCACTCGGACCGGGTGCGGCGGATGCCCTCGTTGGCGGCGGCGGCGAAGCCGCGGTTCTCATGGAACCGGTGCAGCTCCAGCGGGAGGGTGCGGGCGAGGTCCTCGATCACACCCACGGACGAATCGGTCGAGGCGTTGTCCACAACCACGATCCTTCCCGGGCGCTCGATCTGCCCGGCGAGGGACGTCAGGGTCGAGCGCAGCGTGCGCGCGTGGTTGCGCACCACCACGCAGGCGTCCACGCCGGTCATCGCTCCACCACCAACCGGTCGAGCACGGCCTCCCCGCCGGGCGGCGCCTCCAGGACGATGCGCACTCGGTGCCTGCCGGCGCCCGGAGCGGGTGGCAGGCTCACCGAACCCGGTGTGGGTCCGCTCACCTTCAGGCTCGTGGCCGCGCCACCGTCCCAGCTCACGTTCAGGGCTGCGCCCTCCCGAGCGGGTCCATCCAGCCACCCCTCGAGCCGGAGGTGAGCACGGGGCGGCAGGTTGAGCGGGACGACCACCCCCTCATCGTTCGCCACCCGCCAGCCGTTGGCGTAGGCCGACCTCGAGAACGTGCCCGGGGGCGGCTCGGATTTGCCGGCGATCCGCTCCACCTGTGGATCCTCCAGCTCCACGACTCGGTCGGTGCGCAGGGTGAGAACGAGGATGAAGCCGGATAAAACCACGAGCCACACGGCAACCGAGGCGCGGGCAACGCCCCGACCGAGGTGGGGCCTCTTCGCCGTGAGCCGAACCAGGGTTGCACCCACTACGAGGAGAAGAGCTGGAATGAGGACCGTCGCCGGGGAAGGCCGCAGGAACGAGGGCACCAGGTGGCGGGCGTCGGCCGCAAAGCGGCGCGCGAAGGCGTCCGCGAGCCACCACCCCCCGTCGCCTGGGTTCACCGAGAAGTGTGGGCGCGTCACGAGGACCCACCAGACGACGAGGCTCCCTGGCACGAGCATCCACGCTAAGCCGCGCCAGCGCGGCGCTGTGCGAAGCAGCATGGTGCCCGCAAGCGCAAAGACCGGCAGCAGCGGAACCAGGTAGCGCGCCGGCGGCGAGCCGCCCCCGTACCACTCCCGCGAGTGCAGGAGGGCCGCAAGGGTGAGGGCCCCGCCCACCACCAGCGCCCGCTCACCCCACCCGCCACGCCGCCACAACACCGGCAGACCTGCGAGCGCCAACAGTGCAAGGGGTGCGGCAAACACCATCCCCCCGGCAGGGTCGAAGGCGAGGCCGCCGAGCCCGATCAGCGGCTGA
>JALHTD010000211.1 GCA_022865555.1 Thermoanaerobaculaceae bacterium
CAGCACCGAAGGGGACACCTCCTATCACTTCATCCTTCGGGGCGTGGACTTCATCTTCCTCGACAACGCCGACGACAGGGCATTCACCGCCGAGCAGATCGGCTGGCTTTCCGGGGTTCTCGCCGCGGACGCCGAGGATCCGTCAGTGCGTGGGATCATCGTTTCGATGCATGAACCGCTGCCCTACAGCACCGGGCGCCTCCACGCGATGGACGTCAGTTGCCACGGGCGCTGCTCCGGGCAGCAGGTGTACGACATGCTGTTCCGCGCGCAAAACCTCTCGGCCCCGCCGGAGAAGCAGAAGCGTGTGCTCGTGTTCGCAAGCCACGTGCACTACTTCGAGGAGAACATCTACGACACCCCGGAGCACCTGGGCCAGGTGCTGCCGGGGTGGGCGGTGGGTACGGGGGGCGCCGAGCAGAAGGGCTCCACGATCCGCTACGGGTACGTGCTGGTCGAGGTGCGCCCCGACGGAAGCCTGGGTACGCAGTTCAAGGAGGTCACGAGGGACTCGCCGCCTCTGGCCAGCGGCCCAGGGGCCGACACGCTGACGGAGTTCTGCTTCTCCCTGAACAAGAGCCCGATCACGTGGCGGCAGCCGGCGGGTGCGTGTCCGTGCGGGTCGGCCCGCTGACGCCTAGAGAGGGGCGTCCGGGTCGACCACTCCCCGACACCGCAGGCCTCGTGAAGCATTGCGGAGGGTGATGGGAGCGGCGGCGATGGCTGAGCGCTAACTGACTGGTGGCCGCCGGAGGGCGTCTATTTTCGCGCCGCGGCCAGCGCGGCAAGGGTTGCGTCGAGGGACTGCTGGTCGTCAGGTGTCATGCGCAGGAACTCGACCCCGATCTCGTACTGATAGGGGGCGGGCACGGTCTCCCAAACCACTCGGCTGTGTGCCTTGACGATCCCTCCTGGCGCGGAGATCACCAGGTCCAGCTCTGTCCCCACGCCAATGGACGGGTGGAAGATGAACATGCAGCCGCCGCCCCCGATCTTGCGCGTCCTGGCCATCTTCTCCGAGCCGATCTTCCCTGTTCTCCTGACCAGCACGGCGTACTCGGCCAGGAATCGGGGAAAGCGGCGCGGCGGCGTTGGTTTCTCAGACATCGGGTTTTCTTGCCTCAATTTCCTGAACACCAATTTAGCAGCGAGGCCGCCGCGATCCAAGCGCGACCGGGCAGAAGCCGCCGCCGATCCGTCTCCGAGGGCCCGAGATCTCGCCGTCGGCCGGCGCTGTTAGAATCGCGCCTTGGGGCCCGGCACGGGCCGGAAAACGGGTGACCAACCGATGGCGACTTCCTCAGCCGAGAAGTTCCCCAGGGTCTTCTGGACCGCCAACGTCACGGAGCTTTTCGAGCGCGCCGCCTACTACTCGATGGCCAGCTTCGTGGTCATCTACCTGGGTCAGCTCGGTTTCGGAGCCTACTGGCCGTCGAACCTCAACAGCGTCCTGTGGACGCTGGTCTACTTTCTGCCGATCCTCTCCGGGACGATCGCCGACCAGGTCGGGTTTCGCAGGTCGTTGCTGGTGGCGTTCGTGTTGCTCGCGGCCGGGTACTTCCTGATGGGTGTCCCGGTCTGGTTCGCCGGCGGCGAGCTCGCGCCCATCGTGGCCAAGGAGTTCACCGCGAAACCCGGGTTGGTGGGTATCGTAGTGGTGGCGATCCTGCTCATCGGCATGGGTGGCTCGGTGATCAAACCGTGCATCTCGGGTACCGTGCAGAAGACCTCTGGGACTCTGGCAACGCTCGGGTTCGCGATCTTCTACATGGTCATCAACATCGGCTCGCTTTTCGGACGCGGCACCGCGTACGTGGTCCGCACACGTTCGAGCGTGGTGCCTGTCCTGCTCGTCGTCCTCGTGTGTGCACTGGCGGCTGCCGCTCTCATCCTCCTGGCCCGTTGGAGCGCAGCGCACCGCGAGCGCAGGGGGAACATCGCCGCGACCACCGTCGGCTCGCTGTCAGTCCTCGCGGTCGCCGTGCTCCTGATCTCGTGGGTCCTGTGGCTCCCGGGCGGGCAGCCCTCGGGTGGCTCGGGCTCCAGCCTGTCGTACATCTTCGCGGTCGCGGCAGTGGCCTCGATCGCGGCGTTCTTCGTCGTTCTCTTCTTCTACCAGGAGCCGGCGCCCAACGCCGGCACCCCGGCGAAGCCGAAGCGCTCGGTCGGCCGAATCCTGCTGGACATGGTGCTCGTACTGAAGAGCGGCCGGTTCACCCTGTTCCTGCTGGTCATCAGCGGGTTCTTCTTCCTCTACAACCAGGTCTACAACGTGCTGCCGCTCTACGTGAAGCGGGTCGTCGAGTTGACTCCGGCAATGGACCTCTACACCGCGGCCAACCCGCTGGTAATCGTCTGCTTCCAGCTCCTTATCACCAGCAGGTTCGGCAGGATGCGCCCGATCCGCTCGATGATCATCGGCAGCATCGGCATCTCGCTCTCGATGGCGGTCAACCTCTTTCCGGTTTTCGCCGCGGGCGGGGTGCGGGCGCTGGTCGCCAACTGGCTGCCGATCGGCTCTGTGTTCGTGATCATGACCGTGGCGCTCATCGCCTTCGCGGAGCTGTTTACCTCGCCGCGGATGTTCGAGTATATCGGCGCGCTGGCGCCCAAGGGGCAGGAAGGACTCTTCCTCGGCTATGCCAACCTGCCGCTCGCCATCGGCTCGCTGTTCGGCGGCCCGGTTGGAGCGTTCATCTTCAACGACATCATGGCCAAGGGAGCGACCAAGCGCCCCGACGGTCTCCTCGATCTCGACCCGACCCAGAACGCGCTCGGCTGGATGATCCTGATGGCAATCGGCCTCGCCTCGGCGTTCTCCATGTGGTTGTTCAACCGCTGGCTCGAGAAGCAGAAGCCGTAGGGAACGCCTTCGTTCACTGCCGGAGAGTGTTCATCGGCGCGCCGTGAGGGAACGGTGCGCGGCGATGGCGCCCTCGCCGGCTTCGCGGAACGCGCGCGAGACCCCGCCGACCCCGAGCTTGACTCCGCCGAAGACCCGCGAAACGAGAACTCCGCCCTCGAGGTCCTCGCGCCGCAGCAACTCCAGCAGCACCTTCCCCGGGTGACCCACCTCGCCGTCGTCCTTTGACCTCTCGACCAGCGCTCCCGCGGCGTCGCGGCAGCGCACCGCCCAGCAGTGGTGGCTGGCCCTGCGCAGCTCACCCTTGCGGTGCCTCACGACGGCCGCCGCTTCTTCCTCGCCAGCCGCCGGGAACAGCAGCGCGTGGAAACGCGAGCGCTCCACGGTGAGCTTGAACTCGCTCGCTGCCGTGACCTTCACGCTCTCTCCACCGCAGGCCCTGTCCTGGGCGAGCGCCTCATCGCCGCAATCCTACCCGTTTCCGGTTTCGGTTCGGCAGCCGGTGGTGTCCAACGGGCAGGAGCAGGCAGCTGGGGAAAGGAGGCGGCCATGTTCGACACCACCCTGATGGCCTCGAGGGTTTCTTTGGATGCGAGGCGGAGGCTCGCGCCACTGGCAGCGGCGGTTGCGGTCCACGCCCTCGTGGTGGGGTTTGTGACCGTCGGCCAGCTCTGGGCCGTGGATCCGGTGCGCGAGTACGTGGTCGTGCCACCTCTGGTGGTGCACCTGCCTCCGCCGCTCGGGGGCGGCGGCCACACTGCGGATCGGCAGTCGGCGCAGAGGTCCGGCGCGACGCGAATCCCACGGCAGCCGGCCGTCCAGCCGGTGCTCGTTCCGGTGGATGTTCCCAGGGCCACCGATCCGGAGCTTCAGCCGGAGCCGCCACGGGTGCCCGGGACCGAGGATCTCGGTGAGGGGACATCTGCCGGTCCCGGCATCGGCGACGGGCCTGCGCAGGCCGGTGTGGCTACCGGCGACCCGGTCGAGCCGCCCAGGCGCATCGGTGGCGACGTCAAGGCCCCGGTTGCCATCGCCCGCTCGGCGCCGCCGTACCCTGAAGCCGCTCGCAAGATGCGGATCGAGGGCGTCGTCCTGGTAGAAGCCGTCATCGACGAGGCTGGAAACGTCGTGGACGCACGCGTGCTCAAGGACATCGGCATGGGGTGCGGCCAGGCCGCGGTCGAGGCCATCCGCACCTGGAGGTACGAGCCCGCGACGCTCAACGGGCGGCCGGTCAGCGTCTACCTCGAAGTGAGGGTGAGCTTCCGGCTCCACGGCGCGGAGTAGCGTGCGCCCGGGTGCCTCGCTCCCGCGGATTGGGGCGGCCGCCGAATGTGCAAGGTCACCGCCCAGGCCCGTCGGTGTCGAGGGTGGATGGAACTCCCGCGCTCGCGCCGGCGGAGCCGGACGCTCGCTTGCTTTCGTGGGTCATCGGCTTGCTCAGCGCGTAAGATTGGTACGGCATGATCGAGATCGCACCGGGTCTCGCGATCCCCGAGGGGGAGCTGAGGTTCACCGCCTCGCGCAGCGGTGGCCCTGGGGGGCAGAACGTCAACAAGGTCGCCACCAGGGTCACGCTGATCTTCGATGTGGGCGGCTCGCCGAGCCTCTCGCCGGACCAGAAGGCACGCGTCCGCGAGCGCCTCGCGACGCGCATCAGCAGAGACGGAGTCCTGCGGGTCGTCTCGCAGCGCCACCGGACCCAGGCCGCCAACCGGAAGGCGGCGGTGGAGCGTTTCGTGGAGCTGCTGCGCTGGGCGTTGGCGGACGAGCCCACGCGCGTGCCGACGCGGCCGACCCGCGTTGCGAAGGAGCGTCGCGTGGCCTCCAAGAAGCTGCGAGGGCGGCTCAAGCAGGAGCGGGCACGGCCGGTCTCCCCCGACGAGTAGCGCTCTCGGTCAGACCCGTCGCTCGGACCGCGTTCCGGGGACGAAGCTCTCTCAGCTACCAGCCGCCGGAGGCCCCGCCGCCGCCAAAGCTGCCGCCGCCTCCGGAGAAGCCGCCGGAGCTCCACCCACCGCCCTTGCCCGAGTGCCCACCCGAGGCCGCGAAGGCGACCAGACCCGGGTGGGTCGCGAGGAAGCTCTTGCCCCCCGGTGTCTTTCGCAGCCAGTACTTGGCGATCGGGAACCCGATCACCCATGCGGGGATCAGCAGGGCCCCGAGCGCGCCCCAGAGCGCGAGGGGGAACGCCGCGTAGAACGGCATCAGGAAGACGTACAGGAACCAGCTCTGGCACCCCTTGCTCATGAGGGCCAGGATCGAGAACACACCGATGACGACCGTGAAGATGAGCGAGCCGAGGACCCTGGCGCCCAGCGGCACCTCCGAGGCCCGCCTCCCGGCGGCGGGGCCGCGGGCCGGGATCACGTCCTTGCCCTGGATCGTGCCGGTGATGGCATCCACGCCGGCCTCGATCCCGCCGCCGAGGTCGCCGTTACGGAAAGCCGGGCGCACGACGTCGTCGAGGATCCGCCGGCACTGCGCGTCCGTGAGCTTGCCCTCCAGGCCGTAACCGACCTCGATGCGCATCTTGCGGTCGCCCTTGGCGATGAGCAGCAGGACCCCGTCGTC
>JALHTD010000212.1 GCA_022865555.1 Thermoanaerobaculaceae bacterium
AGCTGGCAATGTCCCCGAGGTCGTTGCAGGTGACCCTGACGGGGATCTGGTCGATGATCACGGCCGGCCGAAGCGGATCCAACCCGCCGGCGCGAACGGATAGATAGTGCAGCCCGCGGTGCACACCGAGACCTGCTGGCGGATCGGCAAGCAAGAGATTGCCGTCAATGGCGAAGAAGAACCCCGAGTTCTTGGCGTCCGAGCCGAACTGCGGGTACTTGTAGAGGATGTCGGGCCGTTCCTTCCCGTAGCAGTTGACCTCCTGGCGGAACGTCGGCTGGTACTGGCAGTCCGTGGAGGTCCTCTTCAGAAACATCCCATCGAGGTAGAGCTCGACGAACTTGACACCCTCGAAGCGCTGTTGATCATTCTGGTCGAGCGCCCAGCCCGAGATCCAGTTGTTGAAGTGACCCGGCGAGTACTCGATGCCTGACGGCGGGATGCCATACTGACAGACGGTCGAAAGGATGTAGCCGTTGGGCATCGGCCAGTCGATCCTGCCGAAAGGCCCGAGCGTGGCGTAGTTGTTCTCAAGCCAAACTGAGATCGAACCGAACACTCGGCTCATGCCCTGGGTGTCCCAAACGCGCACCGAGATCGTGTGCATTCCGTTCGTGAAGCGGGTAGTGTCGAGGTTCATCTGGAAGCCGGAGTTGAAGGCAGTGGCGACGTCCGGATGGGCGATGGCCACGTCAGGCCTCGGCAACGGGTAGAGAGCCTGGCCGACGACCATGTCGTCAACCATGACCTCGATGTCGGCGCGGACCTTGCCGTCCGGCGCCGTCGTCGTGCGGATCCCCTCCGCGTCGATGACCCAGCCGGAGACCGGGTAGACCCCGGAGACGTAGGCGTTCGCGTCGCCCGGGCTGTCCAGAGCGCCGATCGGCGCCTGGTTGATCGTGTTGTCGACGATGACTGGGATACCAGCCAAGCTGACCACTTCGCTGTTCGAGTAGGTCACCCTGATCGCAACCGTGTGTGACCCGTCGGTGTAGTTCGAGGCGAGGAACGAGGTCACGAAGCCAGTCTCGTCAGGAAAGTCCTCGCCCTGGAACCGCGGGTACTTGCGGCGCACGTCGGGGCGCGGTTGGTTGATGTCGGCATCGTGTACGGGGGCGCCATCGACCAAAAGTGTGATGCGCGACACACCGCGGCCGTCGAGAACGAACCCCCGGACCTCTACGATGCCGAAAACGGTCGCGGAAACGGCGGGCGCGTCAATGCTGAAGATCGTCTGCAGCGCGGGCTGCGCGACGCCGCGTCGCGTAATGTGGCCGGCCAGAGCGGCGCTGGCCACGAGCACGCACAACGCCAGAAGAGCAGTTCTCCCTAGTGTCTTGCGCATCGTCAGGCCTCCTGTTGGCTCCTCACGTCACACTCTTGTATTCAAAAATAGAGGCGACTCACGAAAAAGTCAAGATACAGCTGTTCCTGCGAGCCCTGTGAGGAACCTTTGCACCGATCGGCGCAGCGCTTCCGGCCTGTAACCACCCTCCAAGACCGCAATCAAAGGGCTTTCTCCCCTCACCTGGTCCAGCATTGTGCCGATGGCAGCGAAGCCTTCGTCGGAGACCCGCATCCCCCCGAGTGGGTCCTCGCCGTGCGCGTCGAACCCCGCCGAGACGAGCCACGCCGTCGGAGCCGCGGTCTCGAGGATCTCTTCGAGTCCTGCGGCCACCGCGCCCGTGTAGATCGAGTCGTCGGCGCCGCCGGCCAGCGGGAAGTTCCGGGTGAACCCGCGCCCCCGCCCGCCGCCGATCTCGTCCGCCGCACCGCTCCCGGGGTAGAAGGGATGGCGGTGGACCGAGAGGTAGAACACGTCGTCCCGCTCCCAGAAGTGAGCCTGGGTGCCGTTGCCGTGGTGCACGTCGAAGTCGACGATCGCCACGGGACCGGCGGAGCGCGAGAGCAGCTCCTCCGCCGCGACGGCCACGTTGTTGAAGAAGCAGAACCCCATTGCCCTGTCTCGCAGGGCGTGGTGGCCCGGTGGCCGAGCCGGGACGAACACTCTCGCCGCTTCCCCTCGCAGCACCGCGTCCACCGCCGCCAGTGAGCACGCCACGGCGGCGATGGCCGCGCGGTAGCTGCCGGTGCTGATCGGGTTGTCCGGGCAGTCGAAGATGGCCGGCGCGGCGCTGCAGGCCTCCCGCAAGCGGCGAGCGAGCTCGGCGTCGTGGACCCTCTCCACCGCAGCAAGTACCGCCTCCTCGTCCACCTCGACCGCGAGA
>JALHTD010000213.1 GCA_022865555.1 Thermoanaerobaculaceae bacterium
AAGGTCGCGTTGAAGCGCACCGGTTGCTGGAAGAGCACTGCGAACTGGCGGCGCAGGTCGGCCAGTGAGAGGGCGCGGATATCCACGCCGTCCAACTCGATCGTGCCCTCCTGCGGGTCGTACAGCCGGCACAGCAGCTTGATCAGGGTGCTCTTTCCGGCGCCGTTCTCGCCCACCACCGCGACCACCTTCCCGACCGGGATGTCGAGGGTGAAGGCGCGCACCACGGCACGCCGGCTTCCCGGGTAAGTGAAGCTCACGCCGGCGAAACGGATGCCTTTCGTGAGAGGGGTCGGGGTCGGAAGGGCAGGCGTTTGTTCCACCACTCTCGGCTCGAGCGCGAGGAAGCCGAACAGGCCGCCGAGGAAGAGGCTGTTGGCATAGATCTGGCCAACGGTCTCGAGCAGGGTCCGGAGCAGGCGCTGCCCCTGGGTGAATGCCTGGTAGAACATCGCGACGTCCCCGAGGCTGAAGGCGCCATGAAGGGCGCGCCACACCACCCAACCCAGGGTCACGCCGCCGAGCACGAAGGCAACGGCCGCGGCACCGAGGCCGGCGGCCCCCTCGAACCGCGCGAGCTCGATACGCTCCCTCCGCAATCGCGCACGCACCGCGCCGAAGAGCCTCTGAAAGTGGGGCCCGAGCTCGAACAGGCGCACCTCGGGTGCGTTCTCCAGGCTGGTCAGAAGCCAGTCGTAGTAGTTCGCCCGGCGCTCGTCAGGTGTGGTGCGCACACGCCACTCGTGGTGACGGACCACGGACCGCATCACTACCCAGAGGGCCGGAAGCGTGCTGGCCGCCAGTGCCATCGGGACCCACACGCCGAAGCGCACCAGCACCACCAGCATCGCTACCAGGGTGAGGGTGTTCTGCATCAGCGCGCCGACGTTCTCCAAGAGCGCGGTGGGGCGCTGGTAGACCTCGTAGCGGATTAGGTGGAGCTGATCGAAGTACTCGGGCGATTCGTAGTAGGCGAGGTCGGCCGTCACCGCCTTCTCGTGCAGCAGGGTGCTGATGCGGTCCTTCACGGCCTCTGCCTGCGCGACGCGGATCCAACGCCCCACCGCTTGGAGGACCTCGCTGAGCAGCACCACGCCCGCCAGCGACGCGGCCAGCAGGATCGGCGCACGCACCCGCGCCCATCCGCCCCCGCTGCCCATCACCAGCACTAGGCTGTCCACCAGCGCCCGCGTCAGGTAGACGGCCGCCACCGGCAGCAGCCCCTGCACCACCAGCAGCCCGGCCCAGACCGTCGTGAGCCGCGGAGCCACGCCCCAGACCAGCACCAGCGCGCGTCCCAACTGCGGGAGCTGACCCAGGCCCTTGCGGGCGCGCTCGAGCACCTGGCTGGCTGTGCGGGTCACAGAAAGAGACTATCAAACGCACCTCCAGTAGGCGCAGGGGGCGAGGCGGCGCTCCGAAGAGTGGTGCAGGACTGTTCGCTGACGGCGTCCGTTGACCGCCTGCTCGGCCTCTACGGGGAGGCCGCCCTCCTGCTCCGCGCGTCGAGGTAGACGCCAACCCCGAGAGCGACGAACACCGCCAAGCCGAGCCAGTTTCCTCCCCAACCGGTGTTGCCGAGCTGCGGCACCAGGGCGACGTGGAACCGGTCCTGCACGGCGTCCATGACGCCCTTGAAGACGCCTGCCAGCGCTCCCCCGGCGATCAAACCCGACGCCACCAGCGTGCCCCGGTCGTTGCGCGCCTTTTCCAGCCCCGGCGTGCCCCGCCCAGACCACTTGACCAGCCACGCCACGATCGCGCCCACCAGGAGGGGGGAGTTGAGGTCCATGGGCAGGTACATGCCGAGGGCGAAGGCGAGGCCGGATACACCGGTCATCTCCACCAGGGCGGCGATGACCGCGCCGAGACCGTAGAGGAACCAGGGGGCTTCGCCCGAGGCCATCATTGAGCGCGCCACTGCGGCCATCGCGTTGGCCTGCGGCGCGGGCAGCGGCCTTGGGTGGGCGGCCGAGAGCACGTAGCCGTCGGTGTGGGCGAAGAGCAGCATCACGCCCGTGACCGTCAGCGACGCGAGCGCCGCCCCGCCGAGCAACGACCACTGGATGCGCTTCGGCGTGCCGCCCACCCAGTAGCCGATCTTCATCAGGGTGACCATCGAGCCGGTCATGGAGAGCGCGGTGCACACCACCCCGCCGATCAGCAACGTGGCCAGCATCCCGTCCCCACCCGCGAGACCGAGCCGGGAGAGGATGACTGCCGACACGATGAGGGTGGTGAGCGTCATACCTGAGACCGGCGTGATCGAGATCATCGCCACTGCCCACGCCGACACCGCTGCGAACAGGAACGAGATGAGCAGCGTCAGCGCGAAGGCGACGAGCGCCTTGCCCGTCGCGCCGGGCATCCCACCCAGCACCACGAAGCGGAAGTAGACCCCGATGGCGATCGCGATCACGGCCGTCAGGACGGCGACGCGCCCCATCGGGATGTCCCGGTCGGTCCGCCCGGTGACCTCGATGCTGCCCCCCGCCTTCAGCCGGGTGAGCTCCCTGAGGACCGTGCGCAGCGCCTGCACGATGACCGGGCTCATCTTCGCGATCGAGATGATCCCCGCGGCGAAGATCCCGCCGATGCCGATCAGGCGCACGTAGTTGCCGAACACCCCCTCCGCATCGAGCCCCGCCACGGGTGGGAGCCCAGGGAAGAGGCCGCCGGGCACCTGGGCACCGACCCTCGCCACCAGCGGCACCAGCACCCAGTACGACAGCAGTGAGCCGGCACAGATGATGGCGGCGTAGCGCACGCCGATGATGTAGCCCAGACCCATCACCGCGGCCGACGTGTTGAGGGTGAAGATCGCCTTAAGCCGGTTGGTGAAGCCGTCAAACGCCGGCACCAGCGTGGTCGTGAACGTGTCGCGCCAGGCCCCGAACCCCGCCGCCAGGTAGTCGAGCACGAAGCCGAGGCCCATCGAGCCGAGCAGCACGCCGGCGGCGCGCCCGCCCTTCTCGCCGGTGACCAGGATCTCGGTAGTGGCGGTGGCCTCCGGGAACGGCAGCTTGCCGTGCATCTCGGCCACGAAGTAGCGGCGGAACGGGATCAGGAACACCACCCCCAGCATCGCGCCCAGGAACGGGACCAGGAAGATCTGTGAAAACCCCGAGCGCCCCTCCAGGCCCAGCACGAAGATCGCGGGCATCACGAACACCGAGCCGCCCACCACGATGCCGGCGGTCGCGCCGAGGGTCGCGATCTGGAGGTTTTCCAGCAGGGTGCTCGGGCGCCGGCCGCTCGCCGAGACCAGCGCGGAGAAGCCCACGGCCAGGATCGCGATCGGGATCGCGGTCT
>JALHTD010000214.1 GCA_022865555.1 Thermoanaerobaculaceae bacterium
GCCAGGCTGCCGAGGAGCGCAGCCACGGGAAGGTCGTGCCACGCCG
Source organism: Thermoanaerobaculaceae bacterium (assembly GCA_022865555.1). Lineage (GTDB taxonomy): Bacteria > Acidobacteriota > Thermoanaerobaculia > Thermoanaerobaculales > Thermoanaerobaculaceae > RBG-13-68-16. The sequence goes on from JALHTD010000214.1 coordinate 47, forward strand.
GCGCGCGGGCGAGAGCCGCGGCAGCCACGACGCACACGGTCGCGAGCAGCGCGGCCCGCCTTCGCGAGGCCCGGCGAAGGAACGACGGGTGTTCGCCCGCGAGCCCCTGGACCGGCGGGGTCTCGACCGCTTCCACCAGGGGCAGTGCCGCGGCCGCGAGAGAGACCAGCACCCCGACCAGCAGGCCCACCGCCGCGAGCGACGGCGACAGCTGGATCGCGGTAGCGGGCACACCTCGCACCGCGGCGGCGACCGTGGAGCGCACGCTGGTAAGGGCGGCGCGCGCGCCGAGCAGACCGCCCGCCACCCCAAGGGCGCCGCCGAGCACGCCGATGGCAAGAGCCTCGGCGAGCACCGCCACCGCCAGCTGACTGCGGGAGGCGCCCAGCGAGCGCGCGATCGCGAGCACGGTCCGCCTCTGGACAACCGAGGTGGCGAGGGTGGTCGCGACCAGCACCGCGCCCACGAACAGCGAGACACCGGAGAGCGCGGTCAGGTTGAACTGCAGCGCCCGCACCATGCGCGAGCTCTCGGCCCCGCGCTTGGCAGGCGCTTCCACCCGAACCTCGGGGGGCAGAAGGTCCCGGGCGGCGGCGGCGAGCGCGGCCTCGCTCACGCCCCCTCGGGGGACGAGCTCGATGCGATCGATCCTTCCCTGCCGCCCGAACATCTCCTGGGCCAGCGCGACGTCGACGATCAACACGCGGTCCCATGCCGAGGCGAACCGCTTCGGCGTAAAGATGCCGGCCACCGTGAGCGTCTCGCGGCGCGCCCGCACCGAGACCGCCAGGTCGCTCCCCACCCGCAGCGCCAGCCGGTTTGCGAGGCTCGCGGGCACCAGGACCCCGCGACCGGAGAGCATGCGCGCGGCCACGGCCATCGGCGTGCCGCCTTCAGCCGAAAGTTCGAGCGTCCGCACGTGGGCGTCCACCAGCAGGTCCACGCCGAGCACGCGCACCGCGTCGCCGAGGGCGGGGACGAGCGCGATCTCCTCGATCACGGGGACAACCAACGCGTCCCCCGAGAGCGGCCGGAGCCTTCCCAGCAGATCCTCCGGCACACCCGCAGGCGCGGTGACCTCGAGGCGCGCGCGCCCCGCCACCTCGGCCACGCCCTCGCGCAGCGAGGCGACCGCCGCCTGACTCGCCGAGATGGTTGCGACCACCGCGGCGATCCCCGCTGCCACCCCGACCACGGTGGTCACGAACCGCAGGGGCCGCCGCCGCACCGGGCGCAGGAAGAATGTGCGCAGCAGCACGGTCAGAGCACCGCCTCGACCACGCCGTCGCGCAGGCGGATTACCCGGTCGGCCAGCGTCGCGAGGCTCTCGTCGTGGGTGGCGAGCAGGAGGGCGCTGCCCTCTTCTCGGCGAAGCTCGTCCATGAGCTGCAACACGGCCGCCCCGGAGGCCGAGTCGAGGCTTCCGGTGGGCTCGTCGGCGAGAACCACTGCCGGCCTGTGCACGAGCGCGCGCGCCACCGCGGTGCGCTGCTGCTCGCCGCCGGAGAGCTCGGCGGGGAAGTGGCTGCGGCGGTGCTCGAGGCCGACCCGGCGGATCAGGTCGTCCACGCGGGCCGGGTCGCGTCGGCCGTCGAGGGCCAGCGGCAGCGCCACGTTCTCCGCAACCGTGAGGTGGGGCATGAGGTGGAACGCCTGGAAGACAATCCCGATGCAGTGGCGCCGCGCCCGCACCAGTGCGGCCTCGCCGGCGGCCGCGAGGTCGGTGCCGCACACGATGACTTGCCCCTCGTCGGGGCGGTCCACGCCGGCGACGAGGTTGAGGGTCGTGGACTTCCCGCACCCCGAGGGCCCCACCAGCGCCACCATCTCGCCGGCCCCGAGCGCGAAGGAGACGTCGTGCAGGGCGTTGACGAGCTCGTCCCCGCGGCGATACCGCTTGGTCACCGAGCGCAGCTCCGTGACGATCCCCATGGTGAGAGTGTATGGCCACCCGCGGCCGTCTGCGCGCCCCACCCGACGAGTGCGCTAGCATCGCACCGGGGAGGGGAGCCATGAGCGCGGTGACGCTTGTCCTGTCTGGCTGGCTGGTGATGGCGGCGGTCATGGCCGCGCTCTGGGTGGTCCAGCGCGCCCGCCGCGACGCCGGCGTCGTGGACGTCGGCTGGGCCGCCGGGCTCGGCCTGTTGGCGGTGCTCTACGCGGTCCTCGCGGCCGGGCCCCCGCTGCGGCGCCTACTGGTGGCTGCCATGGCGGGCGCTTGGTCGCTGCGCCTGGCGTGGTACATCCTTGTCAACCGGGTGCTCGGCAAGCCCGAGGACGGTCGTTACCAGACGTTGCGCTCGAAGTGGGGGGACCGCGCCCAAAGCCGCTTCTTCGTCTTCTTCCAGCTGCAGGCGCTGGTGGACGTGATCTTCTCCCTCCCGTATCTGGTGGCGATGACGAACCCGACCCCCGGGCTCGGCGTCTGGGGCCTCGCGGGCGTCCTGGTCTGGGTCGTTGCGGTGGTGGGTGAGGCGCTGGCCGACCGCCAGCTCGCGGCCTTCCGCGCGGACCCCGCCAACCGCGGCAGGACCTGCCGGGTCGGGCTGTGGCGCCTCTCGCGCCACCCCAACTACTTCTTCGAGTGGCTGCACTGGTGGACCTATGTGTTTCTCGGCATCGGAGCACCCTCGTCTTGGCTGACGCTTCTCGGCCCTGCCGTGATGCTGTTGTTTCTGTTCCGATTCACCGGCATCCCCTACACAGAAGCGCA
>JALHTD010000215.1 GCA_022865555.1 Thermoanaerobaculaceae bacterium
TCGGTCCCGCGCATGTCGAGTGGCGACTGGAAGACGCGGAGCTCGCCCGCGAAATAGCGGCGCAGCTCTTCCGTCAGGCGATCGAAGTGAGGGCTCGTCCCCGGAACGAGTGCCGCTTTGAAGAGCCTCGCGAGCCGCGTGAGCTGGGTCTCGATCATCCGGCGGTCGACGAACTCGAGGAGGCAGATGCCGTCGTCCGTGGCCCCGGCCAGGAAGGGCCCGATCGGTGTCTCGATCCGGGTCATCGTGATTGCCGGACCGTGGGCACGCGTCGGCGAAGCGCCCATGACCTTCCGGAACGCCTCGCCGAATGCGCTCAGGGAGTCCCAGCCGTGATCGAAGGCGGCCGCCGTGGCGGTGTCCCCGTGCCTGATACGGCCGAACGCGGCGCCGATGCGCAGGGCCCTGACGTATCCCTGGAAGGTCAACCCGTGGTTTCGCTTGAACCAGCGGCGCAGGCGCGCCGGGTCGATCCCGCGCGCGCTGAGGTCCGCGTCCCGCAGGCGCAGGCTGGGATCGGCCTCGACCTCGGCAAGGAGCGTCTTCACCTGCTCGGGCGTCGAATCGGGCGGTTCCACCGGTCGGCAGACCCGACAGGGGCGGTAGCCGGCCAGCAGGGCCTCGCGCGCGGTCGGGAAGAAGACGACGTTCTCGCGGTGGGGCTTCCTGGCCGTGCACGTCGGCCGGCAGAAGATGCCGGTGGTCATCACGGCGGTGAAGAAGAGCCCGTCGAACGCCGGATCCCTCTGCACCAGCGCGCGGTACATCGTCTCGCCATCGGGCAACGATCGTTCGATCATGCCGCCAACTTAGCTCGGTCTGTCGCCCAGCGCCAACCGGAGAATGAACGAGGAATTCCGCCTTGCATGAGCCGTCGCCGCCCCTCAGTGGGTGCGCAGGACGACGGTGCCACGGCTGTCGCGAAGACGCACGAACTCCTCGCCGATCTCGTCAACCTGGAGCCCCTCGATCACGCTGCCGATCGTGACCTGTTGCCCGTTGATCCCGGCGAACGGCGAGCCCGGCCTGTAGACGACGTAGTCGAGGTGGAGCTTTGCATGCCCGAGGTCTGCATCGACGACGAAGATCCGTTCCCGGGGAGAGGCGCGGGCCTTCTTCTCCTGCGTCCCGGACTGGGCTGGGGTGGTCTCGGGTCCTGACTGGGCGGTGCCGGATGCGGGCTCCGGTGTGGGCGTGGGCACGGGGAGCAACGCCACAGGCTGCAGTTGCGTCGTCGCGGCAGCGTTGGATGGGGGCGCCTGTTCTTTCCCACGAGGCTCCTGCACGGCGGGCGCGGCAAGGGGTTCCTGCTTGCCCTCTGCGACCGCTCCGGCGACGGTGCCCGAAAGTCGTGGAACAGTTGTCGGCGTGGGAGCGGAAGGGAAGGGTCGACTGAGCTCGACGCTGCCGGCGGTCGCTGGGGCAAGTCTGTTGAGCGCCCACCACGCGATCGCTGCGCCAGCGATCGCGGCCGCAAGGGGGATCAGGACGGCGAAGACAAGCCCCGGGCCGGAGCGCCACCTCTTCGGGGGCAGCACCAGCCCGCGAGGGATTCCGTGCTTCCGGCCCTCCCGGTCCGCCGCCTCCTGGCGTGCCTTCCGCAGCGCCTCGCTGACGAGGCTCATGGGCTCTTCCCTTCCAGGTCTCGGATTGCGCGCCGCACCTGCCGCCAGGTGATGTGGTCGCGGTCCTCGACATAGCCTGCCAGCAGCGCCTTGTCGCAGAGCGCGTTGATCAGGCGAGGCACGCCGCGTGAGTGACGGCGAATGGCACGAATCGCTGCGGGCGAGAACGTGGGGCGACCGTTGGACCCGGCGACCGTGAGGCGGTGGAAGATGTACGATTCGGTCTCATCGTGCCCGATGGGCCCCAGGTGGTAGCGCACGGTGATCCGCTGGCGGAGCTGCCGCAGCTCGGGCCGCTTCAGCCGTTTTCGCAGCTCGGTCTGCCCGATCAGCACGATCTGCAGCAGCTTCCTGTCGTCGGTCTCGAGGTTCGAGAGCAGCCTGACCTCCTCGAGCAGTTCGTCGGAAAGGCCCTGGGCCTCGTCCACGAACAGCACGACGTCCTTCCCCTCCCGCGCGCGCTCCAGGAGGAACTCGTTGAGGCGCTGCATGAGTCGGACCCGGTCGTTGCCGCGTTCGTCGAGGCCGTACTCGTGCAGGATGGCGCGCACGAGCTGGATGCCGGTAAGCACGGGGTTCAGGATCAGGGCTGTTGCGTAGCGCTTGCCGAGCTGCTCGAGGACGGCACGGCACAGCGTGCTCTTGCCCGCGCCGACCTCCCCGGTGATCTGGATGAAGCCCTTGCGCTGGGTGATGCCGAACAGCATGTGGTCGAACGCCTCGCGGTGCCGCTGGGAAAAGAACAGGTACCGCGGGTCCGGCGTGATCGAGAACGGCGGGGCCGTGAGGCCATAGAACTCTTCGTACATCGCTCGGCTGCGTCCCACCTCCGTGGGGTATACGGTGCTAGGCACCCCATTGTACTCGTCCGCCTGCAGGGGTATACGGAGCTACCCCCGGCGGTGCTCACTACTGCAGGATCAGGCTGCAGCAGGTGACCGCACCCTCGGCCTTGGCCAGCTCGGAGACGTCCACCAATGCGAGGCGGATGCCGGCCCGCTCGAGGCGAGCCGCGGTGCGGGGAAAAGCGGCCGGGTAGATCACCGCTTCACCGACCAGGAGCGCGTTGGCCGCGTAGGGCTCGGCGGGGTCGATATCGATGCACCGCAAACCGTCAAACCCCTCGGGGTCCACCCACGCCCGGTTGAGAAGCACGGCATCTGGCGCCACCTGCGTGACTGCCGACTTGAGGTGCAGGCAGCCCGAGACCGCCAGCGCCTCCACGGCGTACCCGAAGGGTGAGAGCAGCGCGCGGAGCTGCTCGATCCCCTCCCGGTTGCTGCGAGCCGAGAGTCCCACGAAAACCCGTCGCCCGACGCGGAGAACGTCACCCCCGTCGAGAGTCCCCGGTGCCTGGATCGCCGCGATCGGCCTGTACTCCGCAAGAACCCGCGCCACCGAGGCCGTCTCGACCCGGCGAGACTCGGCCCCCGGCCTCGTCACCACCGCCAGCTCATCCACGAGGACCGCGGTGTCCTCGACGAAGACGGAGTCTGGCAGCTCGGGCTCAGCCGGCAGGCTCACGACCCGGCACCCAAAATCGGCAAGGCAGCCCTCGTAAGCCTCGTGCTGGTGGGCCGCCAGCGCGACATCGATGGCCTTGCGCTGCAGGTGTGTCAGCTCGCAGCGCGTGATCGCCGGACTGACCTTGCGGGTTATCGCGGTGAGCATTGCAGTCGTCGACCTCGGCTAAGATGATACCGAAGATTGTCCGGAAGATGCGGATCTAGTCGAACCCGTCGCTGCGGATCACGACGCCGGAGTGGAGCACGAGACGCACATCCGCCAACGCGTGGATGTCCCGAAGCGGATCGCCACTCACCACGACGATGTCGGCGATCTTCCCGACCTCGACAGTCCCAAGGTCGCCGAGACGGTTGCTCACGAGGGCGGCATTCCGGGTCGCTGCAACGATGATTTGCATCGGCGACATCCCGGCCTGCTGCATCAGCTCCATCTCGATGATCGGCATCCCGAGCTGGAACGGCGCGTCGTACCCGTCGAAGTCGGTACCGAGCGCGACCGTGCCCCCGGCCTCGACGAACCGGCGGAGGTTGGAGACGGCCCTCGGCTCATGGCCGTAGCCGACAACGCGCCAGAGTTCGAGCGTCGGGACCCAGACGACGCCCTGCCGCACCACCCGCGCCAGAAGCTCGCTGGACGGGTAGTCCACCACCATGTGGGCGATGTCGTCCACGCCGGCGTCCAGGGCTCGCGGAAGGTCCGGCGAGGTCGTCACGTGCGCCGACACCGGGATTCCCCGGCCGTGCGCGGCCTCGACCACGGCGGCGGCCTCCTGCAGCGAGAGAGTTGGGATCGGCCGGCCGAAGTCGGCCCCCGACTCCAGAGCGATCTTGATGATGTCGGCCCCCTGGTCGATGAGCTGATTGGCAGCCACGCGCGCCTGCTCGGGCCCGCTCACCGACACGGCGTTGGTGGAGCCCCACGGAACGATCGGATAGCCGTTCGGGACCGTGATGAAGGGGCCGGACGCCACGACCCGTGCAAGCCGTGGGTTCAGGGCGAGCGAGTGGACCAGGGCGTACTGCGCTGGTCCGCAGAGGTCGCGCACGGTCGTCACCCCCTCGTGTGCCCACGCCTCGAGGCTGCTCTCGCGGTATACGGAGTGGACGTGGGCGTTGATCACGCCCGGCAGGATCGTGGCGCCGTGCACGTCGATCACCGTCGCGGAAAGGGGCACCTCGACGTCGCCGGCTCGCCCGACCTCGACGATGCGGTCTCCACGGACGACGACCACCGCGTCGGGTAGCGGGGGAGCACCCGTGCCGTCGATGAGCGTGCCGCCGGTCAGCACCACCAGTTGCGGCTCGACCGATCGCACGTGTTTGCGCGGGCGTCGCTGGCCGGCATGTGGGTCGGCCGCACTTGAGACCGTGGCCGCTCGGCCTGTGCCGAATGACGCGCCCGATTGCATCTGTGCGGATGCCGTGAACCGGAGGCCGGACGCCAACATCAAGATGGCCGATGCGAGGAGTACCCCTTGCCAGGGAGCGCGGCGCACCAGTCCCGAGCGGAGAGACTGATCTGGCTGGTTTGTGTGCGTTCTCAATTCTGTGCCGGTCGCTGCCACTGTTACGTATGGGTTCGCGGTTGGTTTCACTGGGACGTTACCGTGGGAGGACGCCGGCGGGGACGCCTGTGGGCTTCGAGGCGGGACCAGTCGTGGCTGCGTCGAATCGTGGTTGGGGGCAACCTTAGACCCAAACTCCGCGTAGACTGATTGGCGGTGAGACCGAGCATGCAACTGATGTACACGTGGCTGAGATCGGTTTTGCTGCTCTGCGCCGCGGTCGGTGTCGCGTCCGCGGCCGAGACGCGTCTCGACTTCGATCGCCTTTCAATCGACGACGGCTTGTCGCAAAGCATCGTCGAGCAGATCGTCCAGGATCGCCAGGGCTTCATGTGGTTCGTCACAGAGGATGGGTTGAACCGGTTCGACGGATACAGTTTCACCGTCTACAGGAACGTCGCCGGTGACCCGACGAGCCTCAGCCACAACGAGCTCAAGAGCATCTTCGAGGACCGCTCCGGGGTCCTTTGGGTGGGCGCATTCGAGGGGGGGCTCAACCGCTTTGACCCGGTCACGGAGAAGGTGACCCGCTACCGCCACGACCCGAGCGATCCCGGGAGTCTGGCCGCCGACACGGTCCGGTTTATCACCGAGGACCGGGGGGGGCGCCTCTGGGTTGGTACTCAGGGGGGTGGCCTTGACGTGCTCGACCGCGCGACCGGGAAGTTCCGCCACCACCGCGCGAGCCCCGGCACGCCGGGTGGCCTGAGCCACGACGATGTCCGCGCGATCTACGAGGATCGCTCCGGGGTGCTGTGGGTCGGCACCAACGGCGGGGGGCTGAACCGACTGGATGCCGCGACGGGGTCGTTTACCCGCTACCGCCATCGCCCGGGTGATCCGTCGAGCCTCGCCAACGACGCGGTTCTCGCCATCTTCGAGGACAGCCTGGGAACGCTTTGGGCCGGCACGTACGGAGGCGGCCTGGACTCGTTCGATCGGAGCACGGGCCGGTTCGTACACCACCGCGCCAACCCCTCCGTTGCAGGCTCCCTGAGCAGCGATCTCGTCAAGGCCATCTGTGAGGACCAGAGTGGTTCGCTGTGGGTCGGGACCGACGGGGGTGGGCTGAACCAGTTTGATCGCGAGAGTGGCACATTTACCAGCTTCAGGCACGACCGCGTCAACCCGACGAGCCTCAGCGCCGATCGTATCTACTCCCTGTACCAGGACCGGTCGCGGGTGCTGTGGGTGGGCACATATGGGGGTGGTCTCAGCAAGTTCGATGTCGGTCGCAAGAGATTCCGCCGCTACGCGAACGAGCCGAACGACCCCAACTCCTTGAGCCACGACATCGTCTGGTGCTTCGCCGAGGATCCCGACGGGATGCTGTGGATCGGAACGGACAGCGGAGGCCTGAACCGCTTCGACCGACGCGCCGGCCGGTGGCGAAGCTTCCGGCACCGGGCCGATGACCCCTCA
>JALHTD010000216.1 GCA_022865555.1 Thermoanaerobaculaceae bacterium
GTCGATGGGGAGCGGGAAGATGATGGTCGAGTTCTTCTCGGTGGCGATCTCTGTCAGCGTCTGCAGATAGCGCAGCTGCAGGGTGGCGGGCTGCGCGTTGATGATCGCCGCCGCATCCGAAAGGCGCTGCGCCGCGAGCGCTTCGCCTTCGGCGTGGATCACCTTCGCGCGCTTCTCGCGCTCCGCCTCGGCCTGCTTCGCCATCGCGCGCTGCATCGACTCCGGGAGATCGACCTGCTTGACCTCGACCAGTGACACCTTGACGCCCCACGGGTCGGTGTGGCGGTCGATGACCTCCTGCAGCCTCTGGTTGAGCTTCTCCCTCTCCGCCAGGAGGTCGTCCAGCACCACCTCGCCGAGCATCGAGCGCAGAGTGGTCTGCGAGAGCTGCGACGTGGCGTACATGTAGTTCTCCACGTCGATGATTGCGCGCACCGGGTGCATTACCCGGAAGTAGACCACCGCGTTGACCTTGACCGAGACGTTGTCCCGGGTGATGACGTCCTGGGGTGGGATGTCCAGCACCACGGTCCGCAGGCTCACCTTCACCATCCGCTGGATCGGCCAGAGGACGAAGATGAGGCCCGGGCCCTTGGGCTCCTTTTCCACGCGCCCGAGGGTGAAGATCACGGCACGCTCGTACTCATTGAGGACGTTGATCCACTTGAAGATCAGCACCACCACGAAGAATGCGGCCAGAATGACGCCGACGGGGAATTGCGGAGCCATTTACGCCTCCTCTGCTCCCGGCCCGAGACTCTCGCCCCAGGCCGGCTCCACTTCCAGTAGCAAACCGACGACTTTCACGACACGCACGCGCGCTCCCTTTGGAATCGGGGCGCGAGAGATCGCTTCCCAGTACTCGCCGTGCACGAACACCTTGCCGCTGGGCTCGAGAGCAACGGCGGCTTCGCCGAACTCCCCAGCCAGGCCTTTCGCCCCCGTGAGCGGCTGCCTGCGATAGCTCCGCAGCACGCGGGCCAGCAGGAAGATCACAACGAAGGCGACGGCGAGGGCGGTCGGGAGCACCACTGCGAGACCCACCCTCAGCGCAGGGAAAGGCGAGCGGATGAGCATCAACGAGCCGAAGATGAAGCTCACCAGCCCCGCCACGGTCAGCAGTCCGTAGCTCACCACCTTGACCTCCAGGACGAAGAAGCTGATCCCGAGCAGTATCAGCAGCACGCCCACGTAGTTCACGGGCAGCACGGAGAGGGCGAACAGAGCCAACAGCAGGGCCACACCCCCGAGCACTCCAGGAAGTATCGCACCGGGATGGGAAAGCTCGAAGTAGATCCCGACCAGGCCGAGCAGCATGAGCAGGTAGGCGATGTTGGGATGGGCGATCACCGAGAGCAGCTTGTCGCCGGTGTTCGGGGCGACGACCACCACCTCGGCCGCGGTGGTCTCGACCTTCTCGGGCCTCCCGTCGAAGCGTTTGACCGTTCGCCCGTCCAGCCACTTGAGCAGGTCGCCGCGGTCGTTCGAGACGACGTCGATCAGCTTCTTCTCCAGCGCCTCCCGCTCGGTGTAGGACGTCGAGTCGCGCACCGCCTTCTCGGCCCACTCGGCCGAGCGCCCCCGCTGAGTCGCGAGCGACCGGACGAGCGCTGCGGCGTCGTTGGTGACCTTCTCCGCGATCGTCTTTGCGAGCTCCGCCCCCTCCCCGCCCACCGGGTGAGCCGCGCCGGCGTTGGTCCCCGGCGCCATCGCCGCCACGTCCGCCGCCATCAGCAGGAAGAAGCCGGCCGAAGCCGCCTGCGCGCCCGCCGGGGTCACGTAGACCACGACCGGACGGCGGGCGGCCGTGATGGCCGTCGTCATCTGCCTCAGGGAGGTCAGGAGGCCCCCCGGCGTGTTCAGCTCGATGATCGTCGCCGATGCCCCGCTTGAGTCCGCAACCTCAAGTCCGCGGTCGAGATAGCGCAGAGAGGCCGGCTGAATCGAGTCGGAGAGGGTTAGAATCACGACGCGCTGGCCCGCCCACACCCCGGGGGCCAGGGCGAGGAGGAGGGGCAGGGCGGCAACGCTGCGCCGGAGCATGGCTGCCATCTTAGAACCACCGTCAGGCGCCCGCAAGGGAGCGTTGCGCCCCGCGGAGATAGCCCTCCTGCTCGCGCTCGCCGCGATGACCGCCATCGCCTGGAGCAACCCGGCCAAGATCCCGATGACGGCCCGTGCCTCGTTCGTCACGGTGGGGGTGCTGTTCGCGATCGCCGCGCTCGCCCTCGGCGAGACCCACACCGGGTGGCAATACTGGTGCCGCGAGCTGCTCCCCGTGCCAATTGTGCCGTTCATCTTCCTGAACCTCGGGCGCCTGATCCCCCTCGTCAACCCTCGAACCTACGACCAGGAGCTGGAGGCCTGCGACCGGGCGCTGCTCGGCAACGAGGCTCAGGCCGCGCTCTACACCCTGCCGCTGCCCGCCTGGATCGCCGACGTGCTCACGCTCGCCTACTCTACGTTCTTCTTCCTGGCCATCGTGCTCGTCGTGGTCCTGGCGGCCCGGCGGGACCCGTTCCTCCCCCAGGTCACGGCCGCGGTGGTCTTCACCTTCGTGATCTCGTACGCGGGCTACTTCGTCGTCCCTGCCTACGGCCCGAGGACGACCGTCGCCCAGGAGCGCTACCTCTCGCTGCCGGCCGGCCTCGTCGGAGACCACGTGCGCGAGCAGCTCGACCAGTGGGAGAAGACCAAGACCGACGCCTTCCCCTCCGGCCACACCATGGTCACCCTTGCGGTCCTCTACTGTGCGCGACGGCGCTACCGCGCGCTCTACAACGTTGTGCTTCCGATCGGGAGCCTGCTCATCGCCGCGACGATCCTGCTCACCTACCACTACGTGGTGGACATCCTGGCCGCGGTCCCCCTGATGGCGGGCAGCGTGGCGCTGGCCGCGTGGTTAGCCGGCCCGGTGCCACGTTCGGAACCGCCGCCTCAACTCGCGTAGAGAGCCGGTGCTAGAATGCGCAGGTCCAAGCGTCGCTTCAGGGAGGATTACCATGGAAAATGGGCCTTTCATCAGGTTGGGCCTTCTTTTTGGCCTGGTGTCGGTGGCGGCCATTGGGGTCAGTACCCTACCGGCGACGGCGCAGCCAACCGCTGCCTATACGGTCACTGACTTTGGCACTTCCGGCAGTGACTGCTTTGCGCTGGACATCAACCTCCGCGGGCAGATCGTCGGGACGTGCAGGGCTGCCGGCGAACCCGAGCAGGCGTTCCTGTACAGCGGGGGCGTCATGACAGACCTCCGCACCCTCGGAGGCGCCTACAGCTTCGCCTATGCCATCAACCAGGTCGGCGACGTTGTCGGCGACGCCGAGACGGCGGGCGGCTTGCAGCACGCCTACCTCTGGCGTGGGGGCGCGATGACCGACCTCGACCCGTTCAGCGGCGGGGCCAGCCAGGCCAACGGGATCAACACGCGGGGCCAGATCGTGGGCTGGGCATATCCTGGCTCGCGACCCCAGCATGCGTTTCTCCTCGAAGACGGCACCGTGACCGACATCGGCGACAGCTTCGAAGGGGGGAGTATCGCCACAGACATCGACGAGCTGGGCCGCGTCGTTGGCTACTACGACACGCCCGGGGGCTCGCGGCCGTTCCGCTGGGCCGCTGGCGTCATCAGCGACCTCGGAACTCTTGGCGGTGCCAACAAGATCAACCTGTTTGGGGAGATCGCCGGCTGGTTCAGCTACGCCCCCCCCAAGGCAC
>JALHTD010000217.1 GCA_022865555.1 Thermoanaerobaculaceae bacterium
GCGCGAGGCCACTTACAGCAATTTTCAGGGCCGCGTTCAACGAACGTGGCGGCCGTTTGAGCCCCGCGGAGAAGTGCTCTGCGAATGGCGCGTCTGGCAGGAACTCGGCAAGCGTTTGGGACACGCCCTCCCCGCAGAATCCGTGGCGGACGTTTTCGATTCCATCGGCGCGGCCATCGCCTCATTCAAGGGCCTCATCTGGGAAGGGATTCCCGCCGCCGGACAAATGCTCACCGGAGTCAGCGAGCCGCCGCGAGCCCCGCGGCCCGCCGGCCCGTGGCGGGCGCCACGGCAGCAGCCGCGCTCGCCGTGGTCGGGGGGTACCTCGCGCTGCGGGGGCTCGTGGGCTTTGTACGGAGCGCCGTCCCACGGGCCTTTTCCGACGCCCCCGTCGGGATCCCCGAGTCGGTCGCAACCGCGTTGCCCGCCCTCGGGGGGCTGGAGGGCCCGCTCATGGGCTTCCTGATGCTCCTGGGCCTGGTGGGGCTGGCGCTGCACCTCTGGCGCGGGGTTGCGAAGCCCTGGCTCAAGGTGCTCTTCGCCGCCGCCCTTCTGGTGGCGTTCATCCCGGTCGGGCCCGGGGCCTCCACGCTCGAGGTCGCGGCGGGTCTGGTTCAGGCTGCGGTGCTGCTCGGCGGAGGGGCGCTCCTGCTGCGCTTTGTGCTGGGGGCCAACCCGGCAGCCTACCTCTTGGCCGCGGCCTCGGTGGCGGTGGTTCCGAACGCGATCGAGCTGATCGGCCAGCCCGGAGGCTTCTACTCGAGCCAGGGGTGGGTGTTGCTGCTGGTGGCCGCGGCGCTCGGCGGCTGGTGGCTCCTGCGCGGGACGCCGGGGAGGCAGCCCGGGTAGAATCGATTCATGAGGCTGCGCAGCGTCGTCGTTCTCGCGTTGCTGGGTCTGACCGCCGCCGAGGTTCGGGCTGCGCGCTTTCTCGTCACGCCGGGGCGGGCGGTCTTCACCGGGCCCGGCCAGGACAAGGCAGTGGTCCTGCAGGCGGAAGCCGCGACCAGGGTGGAGGTCACCGCCGGCGGCAAGACCAGCGTCTTCGTGGCCGACAGCGAGGGAGTGTGGGCGATCACGAGCGTCGGCGGGGTCGCCTGGCAGGAACGGCGGTGGCAGCAGGGGGACGCCTGGGTACTTGCGCTGCTGGTGGCCCTCGATCCCAAGGCCCAGGGTGTCCGCACCGAGCGCGGCCTCCCCAAGAGCTACCAGCCCCAATCCGGGAGCAAGGTGAAGATCCCGGCTGTCGGGTACCGAAGCGACTCGAAGGGGGTTGTCGGCTACACGGTCGGTGAGCTCGAGGTGAAGCGGACCGAGGCCGGGCCGCTGCCGCAGCTGGCCGCGGACGCGTTTGCCGTGCCGAAGAAGCAGCGCACCGGCCTCGCCAAGCTGGCCGATGCGACCGCCGGCCTCTTCGCATCCGACAAGCCGGCGGTGTCCTCCACGGCCGGGGCGCGCGGCGTCACCGACGAGGAGAAGAAGCTCGGCACGAGCTACAACTTCGTCGCCGTCGAGAAGGTGGAGAAGATCACGGTCGATCAGGCCGAGGTGGACAAGTTCATACGCGCCGGGAAGCTGGGAGGTGGCTCGTGAGACGCCCGGCGCTGGTGCTGGCGGCGCTGCTCCCGATCGCGGGCTGCTCGGGCGTGAACCTGGGCCCCATCTCGACAGGGGACGTGATCAAGGCGGGGACGGCGGTGGCGGCCAGCCAGCGCGA
>JALHTD010000218.1 GCA_022865555.1 Thermoanaerobaculaceae bacterium
ACGACGACTACATCTTCGCCGGGAGGGTCTACCGCCAGGTGCTGCCGCTGGTGACCGCGAAGACCGTGGTCCTGGTCGGTGTATTCCACAAGTATCGGCGGTTCGGCTCCCAAGACGTGCTGGTGTTCGACTCCTACAAGGCGTGGCGCACGCCCGAAGGGGACGTCCCGGTGTCTGGCATCCGCGAGGAGATGCTCGCGCTGCTGCCCAAGGGCGACTTCGTGCGCGACAACGCCGCCCACGATTCCGAGCACTCCCTCGAGGCGCTTGTCTATTGGCTGCGGCACATGCGCCCCGACCTCCAGATCGTGCCTGTGATCGTCCCGGCCATGGGCTTCGCTCGCATGCAGGAGCTGGCCGGCCGCCTGGCTTCAGTCCTTGCCCAGGAGGTCACCCGGCACCGCTGGCAGCTCGGCCGTGACGTGGCGGTCGTGATCTCCTCCGACGCGGTTCACTACGGCGCCGATTTCAAGTACACGCCCTACGGCGAGGGCGGCGTGGAGGCGTACGTGAAGGCGTGCGAGCAGGACCGCTCGCTGCTCACTGGGCCGCTCGCCGGGCCGGTCACGGCCGCCAAGGTGGAGAAGTTCTTCTCCACCTGCGTGAACCCGGAGCAGCCCTCCGAGTACCGTCTGACGTGGTGCGGGCGCTTCTCGATCCCGTTCGGGACGTTGCTGCTGGAGCGCACCACCGCGGCCCTCGGACTGCCGACGCCGGTCGGGCATCCGATCGCGTATGGGACCTCGGTCTCGTTCCCGGAGCTGCCGGTGCGCGACGTCGGCCTCGGCCAGACGGCGCAGGCCAACCTCTACCACTTCGTGGGCTACCCGGCGGTTGCGTTCACGGTCGGGGAATAGCGCGGGGCGCTTGACCGGGGCTTCGAGATGACAGCGTTCTTCAGGGCACCGTCATTCTGAGGCTTGAAGGGCCGAAGAATCCCATGGCGCCAGAGGATGATGGGCTACGGCCACGCGGGGTAAACCGCCCTCCAAACGCAGTGGGATTCTTCGCGCCGCGCGCGGCGCGGCGCTCAGAATGACACAGAGGACGAGGAGCGGGGCGGGACCAGCCCCTCCCCTACTTGAAGATCTCCGCGAAGAAGAGCTTCATCGCGTCCCAGGAGCGCCGGTCCGCTTTCGCGTTGTAGGCCGCGCCCTTGGAGTTGTCGTCACCCGCCTCGGGATTAGTGAAGCTGTGCACCGCACCGCTGTAGGCGTTGAGCTGCCAGTCCACGCCCCCAGCGCGCATCTCGTCCTCGAACGCCTCGACGTCCTTGCGGGGGACGTACGGGTCGTCACCCCCGTGCAACGCCAGCACCTTGCACTTGATGTTCTTGGCGTCGCCCGGGTTGGGGGTGTCGAGGGCGCCGTGGAAGCTCACCACGCCCGCGATGTCGGCGCCGCTGCGCGCGATCTCAAGCACGGTGGTGCCGCCGAAGCAGTACCCGATCGCCGCGACCCGCTTCGTGTCGCACACCTCGTTGCCGAGAAGGACGTTCAGGCCGGCGAGCGCGCGCGCCCGCATGAGCTGGCGGTCGCTCTTGTAGATCCCCGCCTGGGCACCCGCTTCCTGCGGGGTCTTTGGCCGGACGCCCTTCCCGTACATGTCGATGGCGAAGGCGACGT
>JALHTD010000219.1 GCA_022865555.1 Thermoanaerobaculaceae bacterium
CACTCTCCGAGTGCATGTACCCAACCGAGTAGACGTGAATCACAAACCCCACAAACGTCACGAAAAACAACATCACCGCCGAGAGCGCATCCAATCGCAACGTGAAATCGATGGTGAAGTTGGCGAGCAGCCCGTCCGCGGTGAGCCCGGGCCCGGCCGGGATCCAGGTGAACACCCGGTTGGCGTGCACGGCGCTCGTGCCGAGCGCCGTCGCCCAGTCGATGATCGCCGCGAAGCCGGCCAGCATCGCGAGCCCCGAACCGGCGAGCGCGACGGCGGAGGTAGTCCTATGCTCCCACCCGCGCCGGTTGCCGACCAGGCCGTTGACGATCGCGCCCAGGAGAGGGAAGAGGGGGATCAGCCAGAGCAGGTCTCTCATGCGCTCACCCCTCCATCACGTTGACCTGGTCGAGGTTGACCGTTTGCTTGAGGCGCACCAGCGCGATGATGATGCCGAGGCCGATGGCGGCCTCCGCGGCGGCGATCGTGATCACGAACACCGCGAACACCTGGCCGGTGAGGTCGCCGAGCTGGCGGGAGAACGCGATGAAGTTGATGTTGGCCGCGTTGAGGATCAGCTCCACACACATGAGGACGGTGATGAAGTTGCGGCGCACGACCATTCCGACCACGCCGAGCGTGAAGAGCACGAGCGAAAGCATCAGGTAGTGGGTGGTGGTGATCACGCGCCACCCTCCTTTCCCGGCTCCTTGCGACCCATGACGATGGCGCCGATCATCGCGACCAGCAGCACGATGGAGACGATCTCGAACGGCAACAGGTAGTCGCGGTAGAGGCTCCAGCCCACCGCCTCGGTGTTGCCCAGAGTCAGGCCCTGCACCTGGCGCAGCGCCGCCGGATTCGCAAGGGGGGCCTGGGCGGCCGCCCACAGCCCCGCGCCCACCAGCACCGCAAGCAGCCCGCCCACGCCCAACGCGGCCGGCGCGAGGCTGCGGAGGTACTGGGGCTCCTCTGGGATCGTGCGCACCCTCACGAGCATGATCACGAAAAGGAAGAGCACCATCACGCCGCCCGCGTACACCAGGATCTGCACGGCGGCCAGGAACTCGGCGTGCATCAAGACGAACAGGCCCGCCACCGCCATGAAAGTCCCCAGCAGCGAGAGCGCCGCGTTGACCGGGCTGCGGAAGCCGACCACCCCGATGGCCCCGGCCACCGTGCAGGCGGCCAGGAAGTAGAAGACGATCTGCGCGAAGTGGACGATGAACCAGCTCATCGCTTCTGCTCCTCGGGTCCTGCTGACGAGGCGCCGGTAGGGTCGTTGGGCATCTGCCCCATGTTCGGAGGCACCACCCCGGGGTACGGTTTCACGCCTTCCCAGTTCTGCAGGCGCTCCTTGTCGAAGTACAGCTGCTCGTTGCGCTCGTAGGCGGCCGTCTCGTAGCTCTTGGTCGTGAGCCAGATCGCCACCGGCTCGGTGGGGCAAGCCTCCTCGCACAGCCCGCAGAACATGCATCGCTTGACGTCGAGGTCGTAGCGGTCGAGGATCTTCTTTTTCTTCTTCTTGCCATCGACCTCGACCTCTTCGAAGTGGTCGGCGATGTGGATGATGTCGATCGGGCACGCCTTGGCGCAGATGTGGCAGACGATGCAGCGCTCCTCGGAGAAGCCGAACATGCCGCGGAAGCGGCCAGCGGGCTCGGGCCTCACCTCCGGGTATTGGATGGTGGCCTTGCGGTGGAAGAAGAACTTCCCCGTCACCGAAAGCCCCTGTGCCAGGTCGATCTGGAACACCGACGTGAGGAAGCCCCAGAGGCTCATCGCGCGCCTCCCATCAGAAGCACGCCCAGAGCCACCACTAGGAGGTTGGCGAGGCTGACGGGCAGGAGCACCTTCCAGCCCAGCGCCATCAGCTGGTCGAAGCGGTAGCGGGGGAAGGTGCCCCGGAACCAGATGTAGCAGAACAGGAAGAAGCCGACCTTGGCCGCGAACCAGATGAACGGCGGGATCACGTCGAGAAAGGCCAGCGCGGCCACGTTGGGGAAGGGACGCAGCCAGCCGCCGAGGACCAGCACGGTGGCGACCGAGGAGATCACCACCATGTTGGCGTACTCGGCCAGGAAGTAGAACGCCCACTTCATCCCCGAGTACTCCGTGTGGAAGCCGGCCACCAGCTCAGACTCGGCCTCGGGAAGGTCGAACGGGTTGCGGTTGGTTTCGGCGATGCCACACACGAAGTAGATGAAGAACGCCACGATCCCTGGGAAGATGAACCAGACCCCGGCCTGCTTCTGCGCCTCTACGAACTTGACCATCGAGAGGCTCCCAGCCATCAGCAGCACCGCGATGACCGAGAACCCCATCGGCACCTCATAGGAGACCAGTTGAGCGGCCGACCGCAAGCCGCCCATCAACGAGAACTTGTTGTTGGACGCCCACCCGCCCAGGATCACCCCGTACACGCCGACCGAGGAGACGCCGAGGATGAACAGGATGCCGATGTTGATGTCGGTGAGATAGGGTGGGATCGGCTGCTTGAGAAGGCCGAAGAACGTCGTGTCGGCGCCGAACGGGATCACCGAGAACACAACCAGCGCCGGGGCCGTGATCAACGCCGGCGCCACGATGTAGACGAACTTCTCGGCCCGCGACGGGATGATGTCCTCCTTCACGAAGAGCTTGAGGGCGTCCGCGATCGGCTGCAGCCACCCGCGCGGGCCCACACGGTTCGGCCCGATCCGGATCTGCATGTAGGCAAGGATCTTTCTCTCGAAGTAGCTCAGGTAGGCCGCCATCAGGATGACCACAAGCAGGATCACCACGATCTTCACGAGCGGGACCACCAGGAAGGCAATCCAAGGGTTCCCCATCGCGCCTCCCTACCTGTCGATCTCGCCGAGCACGATGTCGAGCGTCCCGATCACCGCGACCATGTCGGCTATGAGGTGGCCCCGCACCAGCTCGGGCAGCGCCTGAAGGTTGATGAAGCAGGCGGGCCGCACGTGCAGCCGGTACGGGTTGGTGGTTCCGTCGGAGACCGCGTAGAAGCCGAGCTCGCCCTTCGGGCCCTCGACCGAGAAGTAGAACTCACCCTTGGGGGGTTTGATCACCTTTGGGACCTTGGCCATCACCGGTCCGTCCGGTAGCTTTGCAAGGCACTGCTTGATGATGCGAACCGATTGCCGCATCTCCTCCATGCGCACCAGGTAGCGGTCGTAGGTGTCGCCGTTGGCGCCGATCGGGATCTCGAAGTCCACCTCGTCGTAGCGGTCGTAGGGGAACACCTTGCGGATATCCCACTTGACGCCGGAGCCCCTCAGGGGTGGCCCGGTCAGCCCCCACTCGATGGCGTTCGCCGCAGAGATCACGCCCACGCCGATGGTGCGCAGCTTCCAGATCCTGTTGTTGGTGAGCAGGCGCTCCCACTCCGCGATGCGGGCCGGCAACTGGTCCACGAAAGCGCCGCAGCGGCCGGTCCACCCCTCGGGCAGGTCGAAAGGCTGCCCACCCACGCGCATGCAGTTCAGAGTGAGACGGGCACCGCAGTACTCCTCGTAGAGATCCAGGATCGTCTCCCGCTCCTGGAAGGTGTAGAAGAACGGGGTCTGCGCGCCGATGTCCAGGGCGTGCGTGCCCAGCCAGATGGTGTGCGAGGCGATCCGCTGCAGCTCCGCGAGGATCATGCGGATGTACGCGGCGCGCGGGGGCACCGTGACCCCCATCATCCGCTCCACCGCGCCGACCAGCGCCTGGTTGTTCGTGGCCGCGGCGGTGTAGTCCATCCGGTCGGTGTGCGGAATCGTCCCGTTGTAGGTTTCGCGCTCGAAGATCTTCTCGGTACCGCGGTGGAGGTAGCCGATGATCGGCTTGGCGTCCACGATCTTCTCGCCGTCGACCCTCACCATCACACGCAGCACCCCGTGCGTCGCCGGGTGCTGGGGGCCGAAGGAGATCTCCATCTCCTCGCTATCGGGGAAGGGCCTGGTCGCCTCGAGGTTGCCCATCACTCCCCCTCCCCGCCGGCAACCGGGCCGCCCCCGGGCGGGTAGACGTCCGGGTAGATCGCGGCGCCGGTGTCGATCCCCTCGATGGGGAAGTCCTTGCGCAGGGGGTGGCCGGAGAAGCCTTCCCAGGTCAGGATGCGCTCCAGGTTCGGATGGTCCGCGAAGTAGATGCCGAACATGTCGAAGGCCTCGCGCTCCATCCAGTTGGCGACCTTCCACACGCCGGTGACCGAAGGCACCTCGACGCCGTCGGCGACGCGCACCTTGAGGCGGAGGCGCCTCGAGTCGGAGAACCGGTGCAGCCAGTAGACAACGTCAAAGCGCCCCTCCGGCCGCTCCAGCCAGTCCACCGCCGTGAGGTCCACCAGGAACTTGTACTCGAGCTTTTCCTTGCAGGCTCGGCACACGTCCAGAATGCGCTCGCGAGCCACCGTCACCGTGACCTGGCCGGCGAACTCCACCGCCTCGAGCACGGCGTCGGGGACGATCGCAGCGATCTCCCGCACCTGCTCGTGTTCCCGGGCGTCCCTGGGCTCCGGCGGGACCGGCTTCTCCTCCCACGGCGGCTTGGGCGCCTCCGGCGGCTGGGGCGGCACGTTCTGCTGCTCGTTCAAGGCTGCCTCCTCGCTATGCGAAGCTGACGGCTCACAGCTGACAGCGGGAAAGACCAGTAATCCGTGGGCAAGACCCCGCACGGCCATGCTGTCGGCTGTCGGCTGTCAGCTTGCTTGGCCACCGGCCCGAGCCTTCGCGTTCCCGACATGGTCACAGCGCTCAACTGGCCTTCTTGGCGATGGTCATGCGGTCGATCTTGCGCTGCAGCTGCATCAACCCGTAGATCAGCGCCTCGGGCCGCGGCGGGCACCCGGGGACGTAGACGTCCACGGGCACGATTCGATCGACACCCTGGGTGACCGCATAGGTCTTGTACGGACCCCCACAGGTCGCGCACGAGCCCATCGCGAGCACCCACTTCGGCTCCGGCATCTGGTCGTAGAGCCGCTTCACGATGGGCGCCATCTTCTCGGTCACGGTGCCCGCCACCAGCAACAGGTCGGCCTGTCTCGGGGACCCGCGGAAGACCTCCATCCCGAAGCGAGAAAGGTCGAACCGAGGATCCATCGTCGCCATCATCTCGATCGCGCAGCAGGCCAGACCAAACTGGAGCGGCCAGATCGAGGAGCGGCGTGCCCAGTTGATGACGGTGTCGTAGGTTGAAATCAGGATGTTGGGTTCGAAGCGGTTCTCGATCAGACCCATTGCAGCGCCCCCCGCCGCCATGCGTAGACGTACCCCACGACCAGGATGGCGAGGAACACCACCATCTCGACGAAGCCGAACAGCGCGAGCTTGCGCAACATGACCGCCCACGGGAAGAGGAACACCGTCTCCACGTCGAACACGACGAACAGCACCGCGATCAGGTAGTAGCGAACCGAGAAGCGGTGGTCGTGGGCCTCGCTCGTGATCGGGTTGCCGCACTCGTAGGGCTCCACCTTGACGGGATCGTACCGCCCCGCGCGAACCAGCCAGGCGATGGCGAGCGTCACGAATGGAAAGGCGATGGCAACAACGATAAAGAGCAGGACGGGTATGTACTCTGTCACTCCCCCTCCTCGTCCTCGCGTCCGCGTCACTATAGCGACAGCCTTCACAAAGTCAACCAACTCAAAGGATTTTGCGTTGATGTTTCGACAAGGATCGGCCCAGTGTCGGCCTCGGCCGTTCTCGAGACGGTTCCGCGTCTGTCAGGCTTGCGACGGACTACGGTGTGCGACTGCCGACGGTGGGCAACAACCGGTTCAGAGAGCCGGACCGCAGACCCTCGAGGTCGAGGGCCACGAATGCGAACCCGGCCTCGCGCACCCGCCGCACGATCTCCTCGGCGAGGCCGTCGGCGAGCACGCGTCCCATCTCGGCCCTGGGCAGCTCGATGCGGGCCGTGCTGCCGTGATGGCGGACCCTCAGCTCGCGGAAGCCGAGCTCGCGCAACGCGGCCTCGGCGCGCCCGATCTGCTCCAGCTTCTCCCGTGTGATCGGGTCGCCGTACGGCACCCGCGACGACAGGCAGGGGCTGGAGGGCTTGTCCCACACCGGCAGCTCAAGCTCCCTGAGGGCCTCGCGGATCGCGGCCTTGCCCCAGCCGAGCTCCGAGAGCGGCGAGCGCACGGCGAGCTCTTCGGCGGCGCGCCGGCCGGGCCGGAAGTCGGAGAGGTCGTCCGCGTTGGTCCCGTCCAGCACCGCCGCGAGGTCCCGCTCGTCGGCTATCACAGCCAGCCGCCGGAACAGCTCGCCCTTGCAGACGTAGCAGCGGTCCGGGGTGTTGGCCGCGTAGCCGGGAATCGCGAGCTCCGAGTAGGTGATCTCCTCCTGCCGGATCCCGATCCGCTCTGCGAGCGCACGTGCCGCCGCGGCCTCGCCCTCGGACAGGCTCTCCGAACGGGCGGTGACCGCGAGCGCCCGGTCCCCGAGGGCACGATGCGCAGCCCACGCGACCAGCGCCGAGTCGGCACCACCGGAGAACGCAACGACCGCGCTCCCCAGCGGCCTCAGGTGCCCTATCAGGAGTTCGAGCCTCTCCATCGCCAAGAAGTGTAACCGGCCTCGCGCCCGCTCTCATCCCCCGACGAGGCGCAGCAGGCGCTCGAGCAGGAAGCTCGCGAGGCCCTTCGGGGTCACCGCGGCACCGGCCATCGCCTCGCGGGCTGTCAGCTCCTGCTGCCGCGAAGCCATGCGGTTGGCCAGCTCCTCGGCGAGTTCGCGGCGCTCCGCGAGCAGCGCCGCGAGCGCGCGGCTGTCCACCTCCACGACCGCAAGGCCACCGGCCGCCCGCACGGTGGCCGCTCGCGGCGCCCCGGATAGGAACGCCATCTCGCCGAACACCTCGCCCCCACGCACCCGGGCCACCTCCTGGCCGGCGTGCAGCACGATGGCCTCACCGCGCGCCACGACGTACATGGCACGCGAGGCCTCGCCCTCCCGCACCACCGCCTCGCCGGGCGCAAACACCTGCCAGCGTGCGGTGGCTGCCAGCAGCGCGACTGCGTCCTCGGGCAGGCCGGCGAAGAGGGTGCAGCCGGCGAGGGCGTCCCGGCTCATCCGCACCGGATCCTCCACGAGCCTCTCGGCCACGAGGTGGACGCTCCGCTGGGGGAACGGGATCTCCATGCCGGCGCGGGCGAGCGCGGCGTGCGCCCGGGTGAGGAAGGCGTCGGTCAGGTCCGCCGCCAGCCACGGCTCGTGGGTCCACAGCCGGCACTCGTACGCGACGGCGCTCTCCGCGAACTCCCGCACCAGGATCTGCGGCGCGGGCTCGGCGAGCACGAGGGGGACGTCGGCAGCCACACGCTGGAGGACCTCCTTGACCGCGTACGGCGAAGCGCCGTAGGCCACACCCAGGCGCACCGGTACCGCGACCGTCTGCTCACCCTCGCCGTAGAGATGCGTGCGCGCCCTGGCGACCTGAGAGTTCGGTATCAGCACCCTCTCCCCGAGGCGAGTTCGGAGAACCAGCGAGCGCCATCCGAGTTCCTCGACCTCGCCCACGATGCCGTCCACCTCGACCCAGGTGCCGGCCTCGAGACGCTGCTCCCACGCCAGGGCCAGGCCCGCGAGCAGGGCGCCGAGCGTTTCCTGGAGGGCGAAACCCACCACGACGGTGACGACCGCCGTCCCGGCCAGCAGGCCCCCGACGTTCATGTTGAGGCCGTAGCGCAGGACTGTGGCCACGACCAGCACGTACAGCAGCAACGCCACCACGTCGCGGGCCAGGCGCGGCACCACCACGTGCATGCGCTGCGCCAGCAGCCAATCGAAAACCACGAGCAGCGCGAGCTTCGCCAGCAGGTAGCCCAGGGCCAGAAGGACCGCGACGTCCGACCAGAGCTCCCAGCGCCCCCCCACGTTTGCCGTCAGCACGAGCCACTGCGCCAGCGCCGAAACGCCCAGGAAGGCCACCGCGCCCGCCAGGTGCCGGAGCACCTGCGAGCGAACCAGACGGCCAAAACCGAGGACGGCAAACGCCGCCCCACCGACCAGAAGGCTGAAGGTCGCGCTCATGTCGAGAGCGATTGTACGCCGGCCGCGCCGCCGGAATGTCTCCTTCCGACGGCGGCCCTAGCCGCCACGCCGAGCGGCGGGGGCGATTGCTGATCCCGCAAGGCGGGAATCATTCTGGGCCGGATAGATTTACCATAGCCACATGAACGACGAGCCCAAGAAACCGGACTCCTTCGGGCCGAACGTCTGGCTGATCGACGAGATGTTCCGGGAGTTCAAGGAGCGCCCCGAGTCGGTCAGCGAGAGCTGGCGCGAGTTCTTCTCCGACTACCGCCCGGCGGCCGGCCGGATCGCCCCGCCTCCCGCTGCGGTGCCGCCGGCCGCGCCCAGGGAAGCGCCGGCACCCCCGGAGGCCGCGCCCGCCACAGTGCCGTTGATCGGCCCGGCCAGGCGCCTGGTCGAGAACATGCAGGCAAGCCTCTCGGTCCCCACCGCCACCTCGGTGCGCACGATCCCGGTGCGCCTGCTGGAGGAGAACCGCTCCCTCATGAATCAGCACCTGGCCGAGCTGACCGGCGGCAAGGTGAGCTTCACCCACCTGCTGGCCTGGGCGATCGTCAAGGCTCTGCAGGCGATGCCCGGGATGCGAACGCTCTACGTGGAGGTGGAGGGCGCGCCCCACCGTCGTGTGGCCGAGCACGTCAATCTCGGTCTTGCAGTGGACGTGCAGCGCCGCGACGGCTCTCGCAGTCTTGTCGTTCCCAGCATCAAGCACGCCGAGGCCCTCGAGTTCGCGACGTTCTTCGCCGCCTACAACGAGCTGATCCGCAAGGCGCAGGCCAGCCAGCTCACCCCCGACGACTTCGCCGACACGACCGTCAGCCTCACCAACCCCGGGATGCTCGGAACCACCCAGTCCGTGCCGCGGCTGATGGTGGGTCAGAGCCTGATCATCGCCGCCGGGAGCATCGGCTTCCCGGCGGAGTACCAGCTCGCCGACCCCGCGACCCTCGCCCACCTGGGCGTGAGCAAGGTGCTGACGCTCACC
>JALHTD010000220.1 GCA_022865555.1 Thermoanaerobaculaceae bacterium
GACCTCCGTGAAGGGCCAGGGGGTGGAGACCAAGGAGACGTGCCCGACCTGCGGCGCCCCGATGGTGCTGCGTTTCGGGCGATACGGCGAGTACCTGGCGTGCTCCAACTACCCGACGTGCAAGACCACGCGGGAGCCAGGCCCGCCCGGGGTCACCGAGGAGGCCCCCGCCTGTCCGGAGTGCGGCGCCGCGATGGTGCTTAAGAGGTCCCGCTTCGGGCAGTTCTGGGCCTGCTCGCGCTACCCCGAGTGCAAGGGCATCCGCAAGCTGGTCACCGGCACGGCGAGTCCCAACACGCCCTCGGGTGTGGCGTGCCCGTCGTGCGGCGAGGGTGAGCTGGTCGAGAAACGCTCACGTCGCGGGCGCGGCTTCTGGGGGTGCAACCGCTACCCCAAGTGCAGCTTCACGCTCCCCGCCAAGCCGGTGGCCCACGCCTGCCCGTCGTGCGGCGCGCCTTTTGTAATGGAAAAGAAGACGGTGCGGCGCGGCGTGGAGTGGGTGTGCGCCCGCGAGGGCTGCGGGTTCCGCGGCCCCGCGGAGACCGCCGAGAAGGCATGACCGCTGTCGTGGACGTGATCGGGGGCGGCCTCGCCGGGTGCGAGGCGGCCTGGCAGCTGGCCTGCGCCGGCGTTCCGGTGCGTCTCTTCGAGATGCGCCCCTCGACCACCACACCGGCCCACCGCACCGGAAACCTTGCGGAGCTCGTGTGCTCCAACTCGCTGCGCTCCGACAACCCCGAGAACGCTGTGGGGCTGCTCAAGCGCGAGATGGAGGCGATGGGCTCACTGATCGTCGCTGCGGCGCGGGCGGCGGCACTGCCGGCGGGTGACGCGCTGGCGGTGGACCGCGACCTCTTCGCCGCCGGCGTACAGGACGCGGTGGCCTCGCATCCGCTCGTGACCGTGGTGCGGGAGGAGGTGCGGGAATTGCCTGCGGGGCCCGCGATCGTCGCCACCGGGCCGCTCACCTCCGAGGCCCTGCAGTCCTCGCTCACCGCGCTGCTCGGCGAGGGCTCGCTCTCGTTCTTCGACGCGATCGCGCCGGTGGTGGCCGCCGACTCGCTGGAAATGGGCCGTCTCTACCGTGCCTCCCGCTACGGCAAAGGGGGCGGCGATGACTACCTCAACGCCCCGCTGGGGCACGGGGAGTACCTCGCGTTCGTCCAGGCTCTGCGAGCGGCGGAGAAAGTCCCCACCAAGGAGTTCGAGCGTGAGATCCCCTATTTCGAGGGGTGCCTGCCGATCGAGGTGATGGCGGAGCGCGGGGTGGACACGCTTCGCTACGGGCCGATGAAGCCGGTGGGGCTGCCGGACCCGCGAACCGGCCGGATCCCGTACGCGGTGGTCCAACTGCGGCAGGACGACCTGGCGGCGGCGCACTGGAACCTGGTCGGCTTCCAGACGCGCATGACGTTCGGTGCACAGCAGCAGGTGTTCCGCCTCATCCCGGGCCTCGAGCACGCCCGCTTCGCTCGGCTCGGGACGATCCACCGCAACACCTTCATCTGCGCACCCAGACACCTGGACGTGCAGTTGCGCGTGAAGGTGCGACCGTCGCTGCGCCTGGCGGGGCAGCTCACCGGCGTGGAGGGGTATGTGGAGTCCGCCGCAACGGGCCTTGCGGCCGCGCTCTACGTCGCAGCCGAGATGCGCGGCCTCGAGGTGCCGACCCTGCCGGCGTGGACGGCCCACGGCGGGCTCGTGCGTCACCTCACCGAGCGCCCTCCGCACCGCTTCCAGCCCGCGAACGCCTCCTGGGGCCTGATGGTGGATCCGCCGGCGGAGCTGCCGCGGGAGAAATCGGCGCGGCGCAAAGCCGCCGTGACGGCTGCGCTGGGGACGATCCGGAGCTGGCGTGAAGCGTTCCCCTGGCCGGTACCCGCTCCCCGTTCGGCGTGAGGGAACCTCGCGGGGTGTTCGCTGCTTCACGAGCTGCTGGCGTGTCGCGCCCGGTCAGAGTCCCCCACCGCTCCTGATCTCCGAGCGGGCTCGCCGCGCCAGCTTCGCTAGCTCCCAGTAGGGCGGAACGTACCCGTGGCTGCGCTCAAACTCCTGCGCCAGGCGCAGCACCCGGTCCCGGATGAGGGCGTGCGTCTGGATGAACCGCCGTGTGCGCAGCGCCCCTGCGGCGGAGAGGCCCTCGGGCACCGGACCGACGAGACCGAAGGCGTTCAGGGCGGAGCTGTAGAGCTTGGCCAGGCGCGCCGGTGGCAGCAGGAACCAGGCGTAGTCCAGGGTGTCCCCGCGCTCGGCACCCTCCAGCATGGCATCCACGGCCGCGTTGTCCACGTGGTCCGCGAGCAGCGTCTTCGGCTCGCGCCACTCGGCCACCACGACAAGCTGCGGGTCGTACTCGAGGTCGGACGGCTCCTGCGTCTCGAAGTGAGTCACGCCGAACCCCGCGAGCCAGGAGGCGAGCCCCGGCGACGAGATGTGCGAGAGACCCATCCAGAGGGTGATGCCAAACCGCTCGAACGCGGCGGATGCCACCTCCGAGCAGAAGAGCTTGTCGTGGTCCGAGAAGTCCATCGAGAAGTCGTACGGGATGTGGCGGCCCCACGCCTCGTGCGTCGCCGCGGTGGCCGCCTGGTGTGGGAGCGCCGGATCGGCGGCGAGCTGCGGGAGGTCGGCACGGAGGCGGAGCACCATGACCCGCAGCTTCACGTCCCTCAGGTACTCAGGCAGGGTGGCGACCGCCGCCCCCCTCTCGATGTGTGACTCGACGACCGAGGCGGCCCCGGAGCGGCCGTCGACGTGAAGGAGCGCCACGTGAGAGAAGTTGCCCGGGTAGTCGTTCCCCCGCGCGATGAGTGCGGAGGTCGGAGCGCCGCCGCGGGACACCAGGATGTCGCCGCTGTGGATCCGCACGCCCAGGATCTCGGCGGAGGGTGTGAACGACGGCTCGTCCTCGCAGCGGATGAGGGCCGGCACCGTGCCGGGCGGGGCCTGTAGCATGGCCTCCTCGACGGCCGCCCGGCCTCCGTAGAGCAAGCGGTAGAGCCTGTCGCGGGTGGCTGGGTGACCCATGTCCCAACGGCGCGACTGCTGCTTGACCACCGACCGCGTTCTCGTGATGAGGGCGATGTACTCGGGGATCGTGCCCGGGCAGGCCCCGACCATGGGGCCAAGCTCGAATGTGGCCCGTTCGATCTCGTCGAAGACCGCGCTTTCCGGCTCGAGCCGACGGGACGCCGCGGTGGCGAGCAGCCGACGGCCGTCGCGTAGCATGGCGTCGACCCGAGGGGCGAGGCTCTCACAGCCGGCGGCGCGCGCGCGCAAGAAGCTCGCCTCGAGAGCCTCCCACCGCTCGTCCTGCTGCCAGACGAACGGTCTCCCGCCGGCGGCTTGCGGTGCGGCGGGCTCGGGCGCCGGCACCAACAGGAGCAGAACGATGACCAGCACGGTCAGTGCCGTCACCGACGCCGCGCGGCGCCACGGCGGGCGGCCGGATCTCCTCGTCCTGGCAGGCACCCTGAGTTCGAGGGTACCACCGCGCGGTTTGTCGGATGCGAGCGCGTAAAATGGGTCGTGCCCTGGCGTCTCGAGGAGTACACGGCGCACCTGCGGGACGAGCGCAACCTGTCCCCCCACACGCTGCGGGCGTACGAGCGCGAAGTCGCCCAATTCGCCGAGTTTGCAGGCACCGAGATGGGCTGCCGCGACCCGCGGGGTGTGAGCCCGAACGTGGTGCGCGCCTACCTCGCCCACCTGCACTCGCAGCGCCTGGCGAGAATCTCCACCCAGCGGGCCCTGGCCGCCGTGCGGACGTACTTCCGCTTCCTGGGTCGGGAGGGGGTCGTGGACGCCAACCCCGCCAAGGTCGTACCCACGCCGCGGGCCCCCAGGAAGCTCCCCGAGATGGTCACCGCCCCACAGATCGCCGAGTTCCTCGAGGCGCTCCCCGCGACGCCGGCGGGGCGACGCGACCGCGCCGCTCTCGAACTGCTGTACGCGGCCGGGCTGCGCGCCGGCGAGTTGGTGGGGCTCGACCTCGACGACGTGGACCTCTCACGCCGCCTGGCCCGGGTGCGCGGCAAGGGGGGCAAGGAGCGCCTCGTTCCCTTCGGCCGCGAGGCGGAGAAGGCACTGCGCGGCTACCTGCCCGACCGCGCCGCGTGGCGCTCGCAAGCCCGCGCCCCGGCCGCCGGGGAGCCTCTCTTCGTCAACCAGCGCGGCGGCAGGCTCTCGGACCGCTCATTGCGCCGCATTCTGGATGCGGCGGTGCGCCGAGTTGCGCTCGTGCACCACCTGCACCCGCACACGCTGCGCCACGCCTTCGCCACCCACCTGCTGGAGGCCGGCATGGACCTGCGCGCCATCCAGGAGCTGCTGGGCCACGCGTCGCTCTCCACCACCCAGCGTTACACGCACCTCGACCTCGCCCACCTGATGGAGACCTACAACAAGGCCCATCCGAAGGCGTGAGCTTCCCGGCCCCAGCGCCTCAGGTGGCCAACAGGAGCGCGACCCCGGCCACCGTCACCGCAGTGCCGACCAGCGCCCGCACGGTGGGACGGTAGCGCTCCGTGAGCATCAGGATCGGGATCACCAGCACGGGGGTCGTCGCCATGATCGTGGCGGCGATCCCCACGTCGGTGAGACGGGCGGCCACCAGCGAGAGCCAGACCCCGAGAAACGGTCCGAAGAAGGCGCCGCCGGCGATCGGGAGCCACGCTCGGCGCGTCGCGTCCGCCACGCCCAGGCCGCGGACCCGTCCGGTCAGCGCGGTGAGGACCCAGATCACCCCGGTAGCGGTGCCCATGCGAACCCAGGTGGCGGCAAGAGCGGGCACCTCCCCCGCCATTCCCACCTTGGCCAGCACCAAGCCGACACCCTGGCAGGCCGCGCCCACGACGGCGAAAGCCACCCCGATCGCCTGGTGGGAGCCGAGCGGCTCGCCCTCGCGCGGCTCGCCGACGACCCAGACCACGCCGCCGAGCGTCACCGCGATCCCGAGCAGCGCCAGCGGCCCCGGGCGCTCGCCCAGCAGCAGCAAGCCACCGAGCGAAGCGGAGATCGGCGCCAGCGACATGATGAGGAAGGAAAGGCGCGCACCGATGCGGCGCATCGCCTCGAACAGGGCGAGGTCGCCGATCACGAGACCCACGATCCCGCTGGCGGCGAGGTAGACGGCCCGCCTCGCGTCGATCGGCGCGAACGCGGTGCCGGTGGCCACCAGGGCGAGTGAGAGCAGAGCCAGCGCCAGCGGCAACCGGAGCAGGTTGACGCGCAGCGCGCCTATGCGCCGGGCGGCCTCGGCGAAGAAGAGGCCGGTCGCTGACCAGCACATCGCGGTTGCGAGGGCGGCAAGCTCTCCCGTAGGCACGGCTGCCAAGGATACAGGGAAGGGCCGCATCTCAGGCCGGCCTTTTTTGCTACCCTTCGCGGGGAGGTGTTCGATGGGGCAGGAGTGGCACCACACGACGATCTGCGCCGTGCGCCGCGAGGGGATCACCGCGATGGCGTGCGACGGACAAGTCACGCTTGGCACCACCGTCTTGAAGCACGGGGCGACCAAGCTGCGCCGTCTGGGCGGGGGCAAGGTGCTGGCGGGGTTCGCGGGATCGGTCGCCGACGCCCTCGCGCTGTTCACCCGCTTCGAAGTCAAGTTCGAGGAGTACTCCGGGAACCTGGAGCGTGCCGCGGTCGAGCTGGCGCGGGAGTGGCGCACCGATCGCGCCCTACGTCACCTGGAGGCGATGATGATCGTGGCCGACCGCGATCACCTCCTGCTGCTCGCCGGCTCGGGGGAGGTGGTGGTGCCCGACGACGGTGTGCTGGCCATCGGTTCCGGGGGGCCCGCGGCGCTGGCTGCGGCGCGCGCGCTGATCGCCCACTCGCACCTCGAGGCGGCCGAGGTCGCCCGCGAGGCGCTGCGCATCGCCTCCGAGATCGATCTTTACACCAACGACCACATCACGGTGGAGGTGGCACCGTGACCGCACCGGTGTACACCCCACGCGAGATCGTCGCGGAGCTGGACCGATTCATCGTGGGACAGGGGGCCGCCAAACGCGCGGTGGCGGTGGCCCTGCGCAACCGGTGGCGGCGGCAGCAGCTTCCGGAGGAGCTGCGGCGGGAAGTGATGCCGGCGAACATCATCCTCATCGGGCCCACCGGCGTCGGCAAGACCGAGATCGCCCGCCGACTCGCCCGTCTGGCCAATGCCCCGTTCGTCAAGGTGGAGGCTTCCAAGTTCACCGAGGTGGGGTACGTGGGCCGGGACGTGGACTCGATCGTGCGCGACCTGGTCGAAGCCGCGGTGGCCACCGTGCGGGCGGAGCGCGCGGCGTCGGTGCAGGTGGCGGCCCAGCGTTCGGCCGAGGACCGGCTCGTGGACCTGCTGCTCCCGACCGACCCGACCGGAGAGCGCGAGGAGTCCCGCCGCGCCCTGCGCCGGCTCCTGCGCGAGGGCTCGCTGGAGGAGCGCGAGGTCGAGCTCGAGGTGGCCCAGACCCGCATGCCTGTCCTGAACCTGTTCGGCGGGCAGGGCATGGAGAGCCTGGAGATGAACCTGCGGGACGCCCTCGGGGGCATGTTCACCCGGCGGGAGCGCCGCAAGGTGACGGTGAGGGAGGCGCGCAAGCTGCTGGAGGCCGAGGAGGTGGAGCGCCTGGTGGACCGCGAGGCGGTGGAGCGCGAGGCGGTGGAGCGCGCCCAGGAGAGCGGCATCGTGTTCCTGGACGAGGTCGACAAGATTGCCTCCCGGGGGGGTAGTACCGGCGTCGGCCCCGACGTCTCGCGGGAGGGGGTGCAGCGCGACCTCCTGCCGCTCGTCGAGGGGACCACGGTCAACACCCGCTACGGCCCGGTAACCACCGACCACGTCCTGTTCATCGCCGCCGGCGCCTTCCACGTCGCCAAGCCCTCCGATCTCATCCCGGAGATGCAGGGGCGCTTCCCGGTGCGCGTGCAACTGGAGGCGCTCTCGGAAGCCGACCTGGTCAGGATCCTGACCGAGCCCGAGCACGCGCTCGTCAAGCAACACCAGGCCCTGCTCGCCGCCGAGGGCGTGGAGCTGGAGGTCACGCCGGATGGGGTGGGCGAGCTGGCCCGGATCGCCGCCGACCTGAACCGCAGCGGCGAGAACATCGGGGCACGCCGGCTCACCACGGTACTCGAGCGCGTGTTGGAAGAGATCTCGTTCACCGCGCCCGAGTGCAGCGGGAGCCACGTGGTGGTCGACGCCGGAAAGGTGCGTGAGGCGCTCGCCCCGCTCCTGGAGCGTGAGGATCTTGCCCGCTACGTCTTGTAGTCACGAGTCAGGCGGCGCGAGGCCTAAGGGCCGAACCTGGGCGGGAAAGCGCTTCGGCGTGCCTCTTCCCTGAGGCCTTCTTTGCTAGAGTGATCGCCGATGCGACCGCCATGGCACCTGCTGCTCGCGGTCGGTATTGTGGCCCTCGCCGCGTGCGGGCGCAAGGCGCCGCCGCTGCCGCCGATCGTCGAGGTTCCGGAGACCACCACCAACCTGTGGGCGTACCAGGATGGAGCGGAGGTGGTGCTCACCTGGGCCTACCCGCAGCTGACCCGCGGGGGCCAACAGCTGACCGACCTCGCGCGGGTGGAGGTGTGGCGCCTGGAAGTGCCGTCGGGCCAGGAGCAGGTCGGCTCAGGGCCGCAGGGGGAAGATCTCCGGCGCCAGCTCATGCTCGGGCGCGGGAAGCTGGCGGCACGGCTGGAGGAAACGTCGCTGCAGGCCGCTACCCGCGGCAGCTCCCTCACCTACCGCGACAAGCTGCCGGAGATGCCGACAGGCACTTCGCTGCCATCGCTCTGGTACGCGGTGCGCTCGCGCCGCGAGGACGGCACGCCCTCGGCGCTCTCCAACATCGTGAGCTGGCAGCCGCGGCCGGTGCCGCCCACCCCGACCGGGGTTGTGGCCGAGCCACAGGCGGGCGGGATCGCTCTCTCGTGGGGCGAGGTTCCGGGCTTCGGCTACGTGGTGGAGCGGCGGGGATCTACGGCCGCACCGTGGGAGGCCGTCTCGGCGATCGGGATCGAGAAGCCGTCGTACCTCGACACCACGGCGGAGCAGGGCCAAGCCTGGAACTACCGGGTGCGCTCGTACCTCAAGTTTGCGGCGAGCCCACCGAGCCAGGAGCTGGAGGTGCCGTACCCGGACATCTACCCGCCTGCGCCCGTGACCTCGTTCATCTGCCTGCCCGAGCCGGGCCAGGTGCAGCTGCGCTGGGAGGCATCACCGGAGCCCAAGGTCACGTACAAGATCTTCCGCCGCCAGGGTGAGGGCGGCTGGAATCACCTCGAGGAAAAGTTCCAGGGCACCGAATACACCGACACCGCCCCGCCGTCGGGTGAGGTCGAGTACGCGGTGAAGGCGGTGGATGCGGCGGGCAACCAGTCGGACGCGGTCTACTGCAAGGTGCGGACGGGCACGTGAACTTCGCCAAGCTGCACGGGGCCGGCAACGACTTCCTGCTGTTCGACGGGCGCTCCGACCCGTCTCTCGCGGACGCCCTGCCGACCCTCGTCTCGCGCCTGTGCCACCGTCGCTTCGGCCTCGGCGCCGATGGTGTGCTGCTCCTGAAGCCGGCCGGTCCCAACGAGGCGAGGGTGGTGTACTGGAACGCCGATGGCTCCGAGGTGGCGTTCTGCGCCAACGCCACCCGGTGTGCCGCTCGCTTTGCCGCCGAGCGCTGGGGGTGGCGCAAGATGGTGCTGGCGACCGGGTACGCGGCGATCCCGGCGGCGGTGGAGGGGGAGCAGGTGACGCTGCGGCTGCCCGCCCCAACCGACCTGCGTCCTTGGCTTCAGTTGGTCGTTGCCGATTGGACGGTGGCCGTCCGCTACCTGGTGGTCGGGGTGCCGCAACTGGTGGTGCGGGTAGCGTGGCCCGACTTCTGGCGGCGCAGCCTGGAGCCGGTAGGGCCGGCCCTGCGCGGCCACCCCGATCTCGGCGAGGGTGGCGCCAACGTCAACTTCGTACAGGTGGAGGACGGCATGCTCGCGGTGCGCTCGTGGGAGCGCGGGGTGGAGGGCGAGACGCTTTCGTGTGGGTCCGGCGACGTGGCCGCCGCCCTCGTGGCGCTCGCCGAGGGGTGGGTCGCGGCGCCGCCGGCCGTGCGCACGGCATCGGGACGGGTGCTGCTGGTGGAGCCCGAGGGCGCCCCGCCCGCCTGCCCCTCGCGCTTCTCGGGCGCCGCCGAGTGGGTGGCCGAGGGGGTGGTCCACCCCGAGCTCCTGCGCTGACCTCGCTCGTGAGACGTTCCCGATGCAGCATGTACACGAAACGGGGGAACCGGTGCCTCTTATGAGCGTGGACGACGCGACAGGCGATCTGGTGCGGGCGGCGCGCGGCGGGGACCGGGAGGCGTTCGGCCTCCTGGCCGAGCGCAGCTGGCACCGCCTCGTGCGCCTGGCGCGCTCGGTGGTGGGGGAGTTGGAGGCCGAGGACGCGGTCCAGGATGGCCTGGTGGCCGCCTGGGGTCGGCTCGGGAGCCTCGCGGACCCCGACCGCTTCGACGCCTGGGTGAGCCGGATCGTGTTCCGGCGCTGCCTGCGGGCGAACCGACGGCAGCGCGGCTGGGTGTCGCTGGATGCGGTTCCGGAAGCAGCCATCGGCTGCGACCCGGCGGCATCGCTGAGCGCCTGGCAGCTCCTCTCGCGCCTGGCGCCCCGGCAGCGCGCGGTGCTCCACCTCACGGTGGTCGAGGGGATGACCGACGCGGAGATCGCGCCCCTGCTGGCGATCACCCCGGCCTCGGTGCGGGCGCACCGCAGGCGGGCGCGGGAGAGCATCGCCCGGCTGCTCCAAGGAGGAAAGTCATGAAAGACCCGGATCTCAACGACGAGCTCTCGAGGTTCGAGGACGAGCTGCGCGCCTGGGGCGCCCGGCCGCTGCGCACCCCAGCGTCGGCCGCCCGCCAGCGCGTGACCGCCCGGCTGTCGCTGGCGCGCCAGCCGATCCCCTGGCTGCGGCTGGCCGCCAGCGCGGCGCTCGTGATCGTTCTGGTGATCGTGACCTGGGTGGGGGCGCCGGGGCCGGCGCGGGAGAGCGCGGCGGTGGCACGCGGTAGCTTCCCACCGCCGGTAGACCCGAACGTGGTTGTGTGGGTGCTGGACTCCCGCACCACGGTGTACTTCGTGCTGGGCCCGAACGGCTCGGCAAAGGGAGGTGTGTCGTGACCACGAAAATGAGACTTGGCCTGCTGATCCTCGTTACGATCTCGATCGCCGCTTGCCCATTCACCGCTACGGCCGAGGAGAAGGAGGGCGTCTTTACGGTGTTCAGGGTGCTCGTCGGCAAGCCGGCGGTAGCCGAGTCCGGAGGCGCGTCCGTTCTGATCGTGCCCGGCACCGTGGTGATGCTCGGCAAGAGCCCGGAGCAGGATGCCACCGACGTGCTCCAGGTGATGGGCAAGCTCAAGGAGGCGTACCGGCTGGGCGAGGTCTCGCTTGCCTCATCGTTCGCCAGGACCCTGGCGGCGGAGCAGGAGGTCGGGGTGCCTGCGGTCGTGGGGGATCTCGAGATCCGCGCCACGCTACTGGGCTTTGATGCGAAGCAGGCAACGTACGGCGTGTCGATCAAGGAGCGTGGCACGGTGGTCTCGGAGCCCAGGATCACCATCCCACGCGGCGAACGCGGGATCGTCGGCAGCCGGGACGGCGCCGCGGCTCCCTACTTCTTCCTTACCGTCGAGCCGCTCAAGCCTTTTCGGGCGCCTGTGCCGAAGGCGGAGGGAGACACGGGGGAGATCACACCTCCCAAGATCGCGTCCAAGGTAACGCCCGTCTTCCCCCAGCAGGCGCGCAAGGCCGGCATCGACGGCGTAGTGATGCTGGGGTGCACCATCGGAACCGACGGCAGCGTGCAGGAGATCCAGCCAGTTCGGTCGGAGCCGATGGGGCTCACGGAGGCGGCGATGGACGCGGTGAGGCAGTGGCGCTACGAACCGGCACGCACCGCAAGCGGCAAACCTATTGCGGTGTTCACGACGGTCACGATCTCCTTCCTGCTCGACCGTTCAGCGCCGGAGAAGCCCAAGAAGTAACCCGTGCAGCGACGTAAGGCAGGGCCCCGGCGGTTGGAGCCGGGGCCCGTGCCGTTCGGGCGCGAGGAGAGCGTGCAGCCGCAGATTGACCCTCGTGCGCCCGCGTCGTAGCATCGCCGCGTCGATCACGGTCCCGAGCGCCGCCGTTGGCCGGCGATCACAGGGAGAGGCAAGACCGCCATGAAGCTCCACACCAAGATCCTGCTCGGTCTCCTCGCGGGCGCCGTGACGGGCGTCACGGTCAACCTGCTGACGGGAGGCGGGCCACTGACCCAGCGCGTGATCTCCCTCGTCACCGAGCCGGTCGGCAAGATGTGGCTCTCCGCCCTGATCATGATCGTGATCCCGCTGATCATCTCCACGCTCTCGCTCGGGGTCGCCGGGTTGGGGAGCCTCAGGCGCCTGGGCCGCATCGGCATCATCACGATCGTGAGCTTCCTCTGTCTGACCGCGGCCTCCGCCATCCTCGGGCTTACCCTGATGAACTTCTTCCAGCCGGGGCGCAGCCTCGACCCTGCGGTCAAGGCCCGCCTGATGGAGACCTACAAGGGGCAGACCGCGGGTGCGATGGGGCTGTCGGAGGGAGCGTTCGGCATCGACCTGCTGGTCAAGATCGTGCCGCGCAACCCGTTGCAGGCGGCTGCCAACGGCGACATGCTGGCGGTCATCTTCTTCGCCCTGATGATCGGGGTGGCGATCACCGCGATCCCGGCGGAGCGCGCGGAACCGATGGTCAAGTTCCTCGACAGCCTCGGGCACATCTCGGTGGCAATCATCCACCTGGTGATGAAGGTGGCACCGATCGGCGTCTTCTGCCTGATCTTCAGCGTCACCGCGCGCTTCGGGTTCCACCTGCTCATCAACCTGCTGCAGTACGTGCTGACGGTCGTCGGTGGGCTCGCGATCTTCCAGTTCATCGGCTACCCGCTCGTCCTTGCGCTGGTGTCGAAGTTTCCGCCTCTGGAGTTCTTCCGGAAGATCCGGATCGTGATGATCACGGCGTTCTCCACGTCCTCCAGCAACGCCACACTGCCGACGACGCTTCAGACGAGCGAGGAGCGCCTCGGCATACCCAACGAGATCGGGGGTTTCGTCCTGCCGCTGGGCGCCACGATGAACATGAACGGGACCTCGCTGTACGAGGGCGCCACCGTGCTGTTCCTGGCCCAGGTGTTCGGGGTCCACCTGTCGCTCGGCACGCAAGTGGTCGTGGTGCTCCTGGCCGTGCTCACCGCCATCGGAACCGCAGGGGTCCCAGGGGGCTCGATTCCCCTGATGATGATGGTCCTGGGCATGGTTGGGGTGCCGATGGAGGGGATCGCGATCATCCTGGGCGTGGACCGCATCCTCGACATGTGCCGGACGACGTTGAACGTCACCGGCGACCTGGTGACCGCGACGATCGTGTCCCGCTTCGAGGGCGTGATGCTGCGCCCGTCGCCCATGGCAGAGGACTAGGCGCGTCCGGTCGACGGGAGGTGCGGACTACGCGAGGCCGAGGCGCCGGCGCACCAGGTTCTCGGTGCCGCCGGCGACGACCAGCGACTGCGGCACGGAGCCGAGCGCCGGGAACGCGAAAGTCTCGGCCCGGAAGGTGAGCATCGAAGAGGTGAAATCGATGGTCACCTGGTCGCCCGGGATGATGGTGCGCCGCTTCTCGCCGACCTCCTTGGCAAACAACGCCGTGAGGCGCCGCACGAACTCCGGGGTCTCGACGCACAGGAAGCCGTTGTTGAAAGCGTTCCGCAGGTACGTCTGCGAGAACGACCCGGCGATCACCAGGGGTATCCCC
>JALHTD010000018.1 GCA_022865555.1 Thermoanaerobaculaceae bacterium
GCCCGGCACGAAAGGCGGGTCCTCCTCCGAGGGCCTGATCGCGCTCTCGTAGTCGAATGGGGGTCTCGCAGCCGGCGTCGGCTCGGGCTTTGCCTCGGCCTTGCCCTTCTCCGCCGGGGACTCGGCCCCCAGGCGCTTCTCTGGCTTTGAGTCGAGCAGCCCGCCCTTCTCCCCGGCCAGGAAAGCCGCCCCGGCCCCCACAGCCACAAGCACCCCGCCCTCCCCCACCCAGGAGGTGAGGTGCTTGACGCCCTCCTCGCCGAGGACCGCCGCGTACGAGCCGGCCCTCTCCCAGGAGTCGGGCAGGACGATGACGTCGAAGTGCGAGAGGTCGGCGCGCGCCAACGTGGAGGTCCGCACCACGCTCACCGGGTAACCGAGGTAGATTTCGAGCGCATACCTGAGGTCCCCGGCGCTGAACGCTGCGGTTGGCACGTCCCAGGCGATGGCGATGCGTGGAGGCTTCAACGGAAAGACGTTGGACGAGCCGAGATCGATCCCGCGCTCCACGTATCCCGTGTCGGCGCCCACGAAGCTCGCTCCGGTCGCCCGTGCCGCCTCTGTGAGGCGATCCCGCAAACCCTCACCGTTGCCGGCCCGGCGGATGACCACGGTGCCGCGCTCGAACTGGCGCCCCTGCAGGGTGAACGGCTTGCCGGCGACCGCGACCTTCACACCCTGCTGCAACAGACGCGCCAGCGCCTTCGCCGAGGCGCCTCCCTCCCACGGCAGCAGGAAGGCGACCTTGCCTTCACCGGTGACGGTGCCCGCGGGGAGGGCGCCGGTCTTGACCGGCTCCATCGCGGCGCCGCGCGGCAGCGCAGGCAGCGGTTTGACAGGGGTCGCCCAGAGCAGCGGCAGCGACCAGGCGGTGATGTCGTAGAACTCGTCCGGGAGGCGCTTGCGGTCACGTCGCTCCTGCTCCTTCTCGAACGCCTCACCCATCGAGGCGCCGGGTTCCAGCAAGGCGCGCGCCAGGCGTCCGAGGGGCTGGTCGAGAGGCACGACGTGGCTGCCGGCCGGAATCCCCTCCTTGGCCTCGGTCACCCGATAGGTCTCGATCCCCTGTCGGGCCAGCTGCTCCGCCAGCTCGGCGGAGCGCACGCTGTCCTTCCCGCCTGGGAGGAGGTAGGCGCGCACGGTGCCGCGCTGCCCCTCGGTCACGGCCGCTTGGCGGTACGTGTACCAGGCGTGCAGGAAACGCGTGCGGTTCGCGGCCGTCGTGAGGCAGGTGGTGAACGATGCCAGCAGGTGGTGCTGGACGGTTTCGGCATACGTCAGCTTCGTGCCGTCCCGAAGCGCCCAGAGGAGGCCGCGGCTTGAGGCCTGCTCGAAGGTCATCCCCACCACACCTGTAAACGCGGGCCAGGAATCGCCGTAGCCCGGGTAGAACTCGTCGAAGGTCTCGCGGGTCCAGTAGCGGATGCCCTGTGCGTCGAACGCTGCGGCGTTCGCGCGGCCGAGCAGGTCGAGAAGCGCGGCCTCTTCACCGGACAGCAGCGGGTGGCGGGGCTCGGCGGGTGGTGCGAAGAAGTAACCCTCCTCCGCTCCCATCTCGTGCAGGTCCGCCACCACCGTGGGGTGGTAGCGCAGCATCGCGTTGACCCGCCCGACGGTTTCCGGGTGGGTGAGCACGAACCAGTCGCGGTTGAGGTCGAACAGCTCGTGCGAGACGCGTCCCCCTGGCCAGCCCTGAACGTGCTCGGCGCTCTCAGGCTCCGGGTCGGGGCGTGTTCCACGCGCCCGCCGGGTCGAGCCGACGAAGCGTGCGCGACCGTCGGGGTTCTGCACCGGGTCAACGACCACCAGCGCGCCGCCCAGGATCCTGTCGATCTCCGGGCCGCTGCCCGCCGCCAGGTGATATGCGAGCGCGAGGCCCGCGTCGCCTCCCGACGCCTCGTCGCCGTGGACCGAGCACTGGATCCACACGATCGCGGGCAGGTCGCGCATCACGTCCTCGGCCTGCGCCGGCGTGAGGGTGCGGGGGTCGCCGAGACGCGCAAAACGAACCTGGATGTCGTCCCACCGTCCGATGTTGGCTGGGGATCCTACGATGAGGAGGACGAGTGGGCGGCCCTCCATCGACCGGGCGTACTCGAGCAGGCGCACGCGCGCCGGCGCGCCCTTCGCCAGGGCATCGGCATACCTCAGGACCTGGTCGGGGTCGGTGATCTCCTCGCCCCACTTGAACCCCAGGACCCTGTCGATCGTCGGGACCGCCGGATCGTACGTGGCTTGCGGCAGCACGCCGAAAAACTCGGCGGCTTGCGCAGCCCCTGCTGAAACGAGAGCGATCGTCAGCGCGATCGCAAACCTCTTGGCTCCCATCGTGCACCCCCGGTCGCGACACGGCCTTAATTGTACGGTGTCTCGGGCAAACCTCCCGACGACCATCGAAAAGATGGACCCCGCACCGCCGCGCGGGGTCCATCCCTCGATCATCAGGTCTGCAGCCTGCTACGGATTCTTCTTCGGACCCAGCATCTTGAGCAAGGGGTTGGACTCCTCGCCCTGCTCGCCCTCGTCAGTGCCGGCCAGAGACGTTTCCTTGTAGTCGCTCGGGATCTCGAACGTGGAGTCCGGCACGGGGACCATCTGAAGCTCGGTCACCTCCATCGTGATGGTGGTGACCTCCTTTTTGTCCTTCTCATCGGTGCTTGTGGTCACGGTTTTGCGCTTGAGCGGGAACCCCTGAACCTTGCCCATCTCCGCTTTGATCAGCTTGTCCATGTCCTCGTTTCCGGTCTTCGGCGGGGCCTTGCGCAGCCAGATCCCGAGAGCGGCGTCCGCCAGCTTGGTCGCGGCCCAGATCTCCTCGTCTTTCACGACCTTGGAGTTCTTCTTCATCATCATGAAGCTCATGGACATCGCGTAGGTGGTGCGGAAGCGGTAATGGACCGTCGGGACCCCGGCGACCAGGCCGTCCGGCTCTTCACCCAATGCCTCGACCTTCGGGTCGGTGAACTTGAGGTTCATCATCTTCATGGCCCCGCCGAGGAGACCCATCATGGAGTCCAGGTCCCACTTCATGTAGGTCTTTTCCTTGGGGTCCACCAGGAACATCGTCTTGCCGCCGTCCTTGGTGATGATGTAGGTCCCCTTCCCCATCATCGGGTTCTTGCTCTCCTCGAAGACCACCTTGCCACTGTCGCCGCTCGCCCAGGCCTTGACGATCATGTTCTGCTGTTCGGCACCTTTGCCGCCTTCCGCGGTGGTCTGGGCCACGTAGTAAACGCCGGCGAACGAATGTGCAGCGAAGACGAGTAGGGCCACAACCCCAAGCACGCTTAGCCTTCTCATGAGAACCCCTCCTTCTCGCGAACGCCAGGCTTCTTGTTCTTGCCCCTCTGTGGCTGCTGCGTCACCAAGCCCATCAAACGTTTACGACTTGCTGGATCTCGGGCACACGCTGCCTGAGCCGTTCCTCGACGAACCCGACGAGCGTCATCATCGCCATCGGGCAGCCGCCGCAGGCCCCGAGCAGGCGGACCTGGACCACCCCGCCGTCGATGCCGACC
>JALHTD010000221.1 GCA_022865555.1 Thermoanaerobaculaceae bacterium
GACCACCACTCGCGCCGCGGCCTGCTCATGCTAGTGGGGCAGCGGCGGAGGCTACTGGAGTACTTGCGGCAGAAAGACCTCACCCGCTACCGGGCGCTGATCGACAGGCTCGGGCTGCGGCGCTGAGCGCCATTCCCCAATCGCACAAAGGAGCATCATGGAAGTCACAGAGAGAGTAGCAATCGAAGGAAGATCCCTAGAACTCGAGGTCGGAAAGGTTGCCAAGCAGGCCGATGGGGCCTGCTTGGTGCGTTTCGGGGAGACGTTCGTCCTGGTCACCGCGTGCTTCCGGAAGGAAGTCCGCGAGGGCGTGGACTTCCTCCCCCTGACCGTGGACTACCGCGAGTCCACCTACGCCGGGGGCCGCATCCCCGGTGGATGGTTCAAGCGCGAAGGGCGTCCCACCGAGAAGGAGATCCTCACCGCCAGGCTGATCGACCGCCCCCTGCGGCCGCTGTTCCCCAAGGGCTACGCGCAGGAGACCCAGATCGTCGGCACGGTTCTCTCGGCCGACGGCGCCAACGACCCGGACGTGCTCGCGATCAACGGGGCCTCGGCGGCCCTGATGGTCTCGGGCGCACCGTTCGACACACCGGTCGGGGCGGTCCGCGTGGGGATGATCGGGGACCAGATGGTCCTCAACCCCACCCACGAGCAGCGCGCCGAGGCCACGCTCGAGATCGTGGTGGCCGGGACCGAGGACGCCGTGGTGATGGTCGAGGCCGGGGCGCGGGGTGTCCCCGAGAAGGTGATCCTGGACGCCATCGACCTTGCCCACCGCGAGATCAAGAACATCATAGCCGCCCAGCGCCGCCTGAAGGCGCAGGTCGGCAAGCCGAAGCCGGTCTGGACGCCTCCCCCGCCGGCGTGGACCGAGGAGTTCGCGGCCGGGATCCGCACGCGCTTCGCGGCGCCTCTGGACGCGGCGCTGCGGGTGCGCGGCAAGTTCGCCCAGGTCGAGGCAATCGAGAAGGTCGAGGAGGAGGCCGTGGCCTCCCTCACCGAGGAGGAGAAGGCGGAGCGCGAGAGTTGGGTGCGCTCGATCCTCCACGGGATGGTCAAGGACCAGTTCCGCCAGGCGGTGCTCGACAGGAGCGAGCGCCTGGACGGCCGGCCCTTCGACGAGATCCGCAAGGTCACCTGCGAGGTCGGGTTGCTGCCACGCACGCACGGGTCCGCCCTCTTCACCCGCGGCGAGACCCAGGCGCTGGTGACTTGCACCCTCGGCACCTCCGAGGACATCCAGACCATCGAGGCGCTGGAGGGCAAGAGCCAGCAGCGCTTCCTCCTGCATTACAACTTCCCGCCGTTTTCCGTCGGCGAGGTGAAGTTCATGCGCGGCCCCGGCCGGCGCGAGATCGGGCACGGCAACCTGGCCCGGCGCGCGCTGACGCCGGTGATGCCTGCCCGGGAGACCTTCCCCTACACGCTTCGGGTGGTCTCCGACATCCTGGAGTCCAACGGCTCTTCCTCGATGGCGACCGTGTGCGGCGGCACGCTCTCGCTCATGGACGCCGGGGTCCCGATCGCGGCCCCGGTAGCCGGCGTGGCGATGGGCCTGGTCTCCGACGGCACGCGGCATGCAATCCTCACGGACATCGCGGGCCAGGAGGATCATTACGGCGACATGGACTTCAAGGTCGCCGGAACGCGCGAGGGCGTGACCGCCCTGCAAATGGACATCAAGGTATCCGGGCTTCCCCGCGAGGTGATGGAGCGGGCGCTCGAGCAGGCCCGCCGCGGCCGACTGCAGCTCCTGGACTTCATGGAGGCGACGATCGCCAAGCCGCGGCCCGACATCTCCGCGTACGCGCCGCGCATCATCAGCATCACGATCGATCCCGACAAGATCCGCGACGTCATCGGACCCGGGGGCAAGACCATTCGCGCCATCTGCGAGGAGACCGGGGCGCGCATCAACATCGAGGACGACGGGCGGGTGGAGATCGCCACCGCCGACGAGGCGGCCGCGGCCCGCGCCGTCCAGATCATCGAGGGGCTCACACGCCAGCCGCAGATGGGCGAGGTCTTCGAGGGGACCGTCAAGCGCATCGAGGCGTACGGGGCGTTCGTGGAAATCCTGCCCAACCGCGACGGCCTCCTGCACGTCTCCGAGATCGCCCACGAGCGGACCCGCGAGGTCTAGGACGTGCTCAAGCTCGGGGACAAGATCCAGGT
Source organism: Thermoanaerobaculaceae bacterium (assembly GCA_022865555.1). Lineage (GTDB taxonomy): Bacteria > Acidobacteriota > Thermoanaerobaculia > Thermoanaerobaculales > Thermoanaerobaculaceae > RBG-13-68-16. The sequence continues at coordinate 2,179 of JALHTD010000221.1, forward strand.
CAAGATCATCGGCATCGACGGCAACGACCGGATCAAGCTCTCCCACCGCGCCCTGCTGCCCCCGCCGCCGGAAGGCACCGTGCGGGAAGGCACGGAGGAGGAGCGCCCGCGCCGCCCTCACAGCGACCGCGGCTCCCGCGACCGGGGGCCACGCGATCGCGGCCCGCGCCGCTAGCCCCGCAGTTAAATCGTAATCATTACTGTTTGTACGGTAGAAGGCCGCCGATCTGGCGGCCGTTGTTCTTTTCGGCGGGTCCGGCCGCCAGGAGCCGGAACGTCTTGGTCAGCGCTGGCACTTCGGGCAGTAGAAGACCGACCTGCCCGTCAGGACCCGACGCCTGATCGGCGCCCCGCACGCAAGGCACGGCTCCCCCTCCCGCCCGTAGACCAGAAGCCTCACCGAAAAGTAGCCGGCGTCCCCCGAGGCGTTCACGAAACCGCCGTCACGCAGGGTCGTGCCGCCCGCCTCCAGTGCCTCCTCCAGCACCTGACGGACGGCGCCCGCCAGGACGCCGATGCGTCTCGCCGAGATCGCGCGCGCACGCCGCAGCGGCGAGATCCCCGCGCGGGCCAGTGCCTCGTTCGCGTAGATGTTCCCGAGGCCGGCGAGCACCGTCTGGTCGAGCAGCACGCTTCGGATCGGCGCGCGCGAGCGGGACGCGGCCTGCCGCAACACGTCGTGCATCCCGTCGCTCAAGGGCTCGGCCCCGAGACGGCCGAGCCCGGGATGACCCTCCAACGCCTCCGGCCGCAGCACCACGGCCACGCCGAAGCGCCGCGGGTCGATGAAGCGCACCTCGAGCCCGTGGTCCATTCGCAGCACCAGGTGCGTGTGGGGGTCGCGGGGCTCCTCGGGCCGGCGCAGCACCATTCGCCCGGACATCCCCAGGTGAAAGAGCGCCACCGCGCCCTCGGCGTGGGCCAGCAAGTACTTGCCACGCCGCTCGAGGGCCAGGATCCGCACCCCTTCGAAGCGTTCGCGCCAGGTCTCGGGCTCGATCCCCTCCCGCAACCTGATCCGACGTGCCTCGACTTCGACCACCCGGTGGCCAACCAGGTGGGGCGCAAGCGACAGGCGGATCGTCTCGACCTCGGGCAGCTCCGGCACGGCCGGCAACCTTAACCCGGTGCTTGCCCCCGGCATCCGCGGCCCGGGGCTTGTGGCTCGAGCTACCCCCTTCTCCCAGGCCTCAGGCCGGGATGTTCAAATGGCCAGCTCCATGACCCAATCCTGACAGAGCGCCCCTAAACGTGGGGCGGTCCGCCCCCGTATCCGGGGGTGAGGTTGATCCTCCTTCCTCCTTCCTTCTTGCACCCGGCCCGGCAATCACGCCGGGCCGCGGTGCTTCTTCGATCCACCTCGCTGGGAAGGAGGCCTATGTCAGGAGCGGTCGGCGGGGCGGTCGCCGCGCTTGCGCTCCACCCAGCGCAGGAGCACGTAGTTGACGGCGCCGATCACCGCGATGCCCAGCATGAAGAGCGGGTAGGCGACCCGCCAGTTGTGGGGCCCCGTCATCATGCTCCACTCCGACATCCCGCCGATCCCGGCCAGCAGCGTCAGGGGCATGAACACGGTCGTGATGAGGGTGAGCCTGCGGACGCTCCTGTTCGTCCTGTTGGCCACGTCGGCCATCCGGTTGTTGACGAGGGAGAGGTACATCTCCGTCAGGCTGGTAAGGATGTCCCGGTTCATCTCGGTAAACTCGAAGAACTTGGTCAGGTGGTCGTAGATGTCGCGGAAGTGGTAGATGGCCGGCTCGGTGATGAACGGCGAGTCCTTCCTGCAGATCTTGACCAGGATCTCCCGCTCGTGGAAAAGACTCTTGCGGAGGGAGAGCAACGCGCGGCGCAGGTGGACCAGGTCGCCGAGCCTGAAGGTGACTGCGTCCTCCAGCATACCCTCCTCTGCCACCTCGATGTCGTCCTCGAGGGCTTCGATGGCCGCGAGCTTGCTGTCCACCGTGTGGTCGAGGATGACGTGCAGCAGGAAGTCCGGTCCCTTCTCCACCGTGCCGATGTCCAGGCTCGCCATCTCCTCGATCTTCTCGAACGCCTTGCGGGCGTCTCCCCCATCGCGGTTGACGGTGACGAGGAAGTTCCTGCCGAGCAGGAAGTCCACCTCCCCAACGGTGAGTTCCTTGCCCGCGTACGCGTAGCGGTTGAACAGGATCAGGATGTGGCCCGGGTAGTCCTCGATCTTGGGGACCTGGTCCTCGTCCAGGCAGTCCTCCACCGCGAGCGGGTGGATTCCCAGGGGCCGGGCCAGGGCGTCCAGGTCTCTCCTGGTCGGGTCCAGGAGATCCAACCAGACGTAGCCCCCTCGCTGGCTGCAGGCCACGGCCTCCTCCAGGCTGCCCAGGCGCCTGAGCCCCTTGCCCGTCTCGACGTGGAAGTACCTGCACTCCGACATGGCAAACCTCCCCGTGCTGAGCCCTCCCGGGCAGTCTACCTTCTTCCTTTTGCGTGCGCGCCGAAGCCGCTTGGACGATGTACCGCGGCGCACGGCCGGGGTATCATGACGCCGGCCTGGGGGAGGCACACGGGCCCGCGAGGAGGCGTTGATGGATCTCAAAGAGGCCCTCACCACGGCGATCGGCTACGAGACCAAGGTGCACGCCCACTACGCCAAGGGCGCGGACGAGATCCTGAGCCCCCAGGGGAAGAAGGGGTTCGCGACCCTCGCCAAGGAGGAGCTCGGGCACCTTGCCTACCTGGAGAGCCGCCTCGACGAGTGGCACAGGGACGGCAAGATCTCCACCCCCGAGCTCACCACAATCCTGCCCTCCATGGACTGGATCGAGGAGGCCAGGAGCAAGATGTCGAAGGACCCCGAGCGCACCATCGCCGTCAAGGACGAGATGGAGCTGCTCAAGATCGCACTCGACCTCGAGCGACAGACGAGCGGCTTCTACCGGCAGCTCGTCGAGACGTTGCCGAGCTCGGAGCGCCAGCTCTTCGAGCGCTTCCTCGAGATCGAGAACGCGCACCTCGCGATCGTCCAGGCGGAGATTGACGCGATCGCCGGGCATGGGACCTGGTTCGACGTGATGGAGTTCCGCCTCGAGGCAGGCTAGCCGATCCGACCCCGACGACGCCTCGCACCGCTCGCCCGGATTCATCTGGGCGGCGAAGTCGCCGCTGGGGGCGACGCCAGGCGAAATGAATCGGGCCCGGAGCTCGGTCAGCCCTGGGGCAACCCGGGGAGCAGCGGCTCGCAGACGAGCATCTGCGGGCCGCTCTCGGTGCACACGCAGTAGCGGACCAGGCGGCCGTCCTTCTGCCCGACCGCCCCGCGCTCGTCCTCGTCCTCCCGGTACAGCGCCACGCCGGCGTACTCCCCCTTCGCGTTCAGGATGTAGAAGCTCAGGTTGAAGCTCGGATTGCCATCGGCGCGGCAGAGCCTCTTCTCGATCGTGTTGGCCTTGATGCGCCTCAGCGCCTCCATGCCGGCGTCCTTCGGGTGCATGCCCCCCCGCATCAGCTCCACGATCAGGAACGAGCAGAGCCCGTAGAGGTTCGCTTCGCCGCGGCCCGTAGACCCGGCCGCACCAACCTCGTTATCCACGTACAGCCCCGCCCCCAGGATCGGGGAGTCCCCGACGCGCCCCGGGATCTTCCACGCCAGGCCGCTCGTGGTAGTGACCCCGCAGATCTGGCCCTTCGCGTTGATCCCGCTGCAGTTGATCGTGCCGTACAGGTGCCGGCCGCTCATCAGCCCCTCGCGGACCATTTGCTGCGACACCTGGCGCGAGGCCAGCTCGCGCTTGGCCGGGTCGAGGTAGTGGAGCGGGTCCGTCCGTCGTTTCCACTCCAGCCACAGCGTGCGCGAGCGCTCGGTGTTGAGGTCGTCCTCGATCGCGAACCCCATGCTGCGCGCAAACGTCTGCGCCCCCTTGCCGACCAGCAGGTGATGGTCGGTGGTGTCCATCACCGCGCGGGCCACGCGTGAGGGCGTGCGGACACCCTCGAGCGCCGCAACCCCGCCGGCGCGCTTCTTGGGTCCGTGCATGCAGCAGGAGTCGAGCTGCACGACGCCGTCGGCGTTCGGCAATCCCCCGTACCCGACGGCGTCCTCGAGCGGGTCGAGCTCAACGATGTTCACGCCCTCGATCAGGGCGTCCAGCACGTCGCCTCCCTGCGTGATCATCAGGAACGCCTTCTCGACACAGGTCTGGGCCCCGCCGTTGGTGAAGTAGAACCCGTTCGGCGACGCGATCACCAGCGGCTTCGCCTTTCTGACGACGACTGCCGGGGCCTGGCCGAACAGCTTGCCGGGCACCGATGCAACCAGTCCCACCGCAGCGCCGGCCCGCACGAGGTCGCGCCTGGTGATCGTCCTTCTCATCGTCGGGTCCCCCTTCGCGTCGGAGCCGGTGGAAAGGGCTCTCCCGGAGATGGTCGCACACTTCTCGCGCGACGTTCCTCCCCGGGCACAAGGACCAGCTCGCGGTCCCGAAGGGGCGGTATCATCGGGTGGCACATGTGCAGGTTGCTCTCACGAAGGAGGGTTCGGACGTGCTGCCCACTCTGAGGAAACTGCTGCCGCTGACCTTCGCGCTTTGCGTCACGACGCCCGCCACGGTGGCCTTGGCGCAGGATGAGGCGACTCTTGCCCCGGAGACGATCCTGCTCAAGATGGCGAGGGTGTACCGCAACTGTCGGAGCTACCGGGACAGCGGCGAGGTCAGGACGACCCTGCTCACCGATGGCGGCCGCGCCGGCAGCGACCGACCCTTCAGCACGGCCTTCGTGCGGCCGGACCGTTTCCGCTTTCAGTTCACCGACCCGGGGCTGGGCGAGCGCTCGTCCGCGTACATCGTGTGGACAGATGGCGGCGAGGTGCGGTCTTGGTGGGACGCCAAGCCGGGGATCCGCAATGCCGGAACGCTGCAGGAGGGGCTCGGGGTCGCCGCGGGGATCTCGGGCGGGTCCTCGAACCGCGTCCCCGCCCTGCTCCTGCCCGGATCCGTCGGCGAGGGCCCGGCGGTCATCGCCACCGAGCGCATCCAGGACGGCTCGGACCGCGGCGTGCCCTGCTTCCGCATCAAGGGGAAGGGCCAGAGGACACCCTACACGCTGAAGATGGGGGCACAGACGCTCACGGTACAGGACGAGAGCATCACGCTGTGGATCGATCGCGCCACGCTGCTGCTGCGCAAGGTCGAGGACCGGAAGACCTTCGACAGCTACAGCTCGGAGAGCATCACGACCTACACCCCCGAGATCGACGTGGAGATCCCGCCCGAGCAGCTGGCCTTCAACGCGCCGCAAGCACCATAGCCGCTGCACTAGAAGACGAATGAACTGGGGCGGCCACCCCACGGACCGTGGTCCGGCAGGGCCACAGCGGAATGCGTGTAGCCGCGCCGCCGAGAGTGGGCCAGATGCAAGGCGGACGAGGCGGACGCAGCGGAGTGTAGCCGGAGGCTACATGAGCACGCGAGCCGCCGAAGTCCAACGGAGCAGATGGTCCCCTATCGGCGGCGCCCCAAGGGCTACATGTACAGCCCACCGGAGACGTTAATAACCTCGCCGCTGATGTACGACCCAGCGGGACCAGCCAGGAACAGCACCACGTTCGCGATGTCCTCGGGGGTGCCGAGGCGCGGGATAGCGAGGTTGGCCATCAGCGCCTTGCGTTGATCCTCGGTGAGCCTGTCGGTCATCGGGGTCTGGATGTAACCGGGAGCAATGGCGTTGACCGTGATGTTGCGACTGCCGAGCTCGCGGGCAAGCGACTTGGTGAGGCCGATGAGGCCGGCCTTGGAGGCGGCGTAGTTGGCCTGGCCGGCCTGGCCGGTGGAGCCGACGACGGAGCCGAGGAAGATGATCCGGCCCCAGCGGGC
>JALHTD010000222.1 GCA_022865555.1 Thermoanaerobaculaceae bacterium
CTGGTTTCAATGTCTCTAGCCGAAGGGTGGGGGTTTCGAATCGCCTGGCGGGTGCCAGCGGCCATGTCTCTGGAGGCTGCGGGTCACCGAGCGGGCGTCCCGCGGCGGGGTATCGCTGGCGTGGTTTCTTACGAACAGCGAGGGGCCCCACCGTGGGACGTCCCTGCTCGGTCGCAGCCGGAGGAGTCTCGGAGCGCAGCGAGCGGGGGCGAGCAAGCGACGAGCGGCCGCGCACCCGCCAGGCAAGAAAAGAGCCTCACGCAGTGAAAGAGAAGCTGCTTCCCAGCCCGCGGGGCAAAACAAAAGGCCCCACGCAGTGAAAAGCAAGAAGAGGGGCCGCGCACCTGCCGGGCAATGCAGGAGCCGTCACGCAGTGCAACAACGGGCTTCGGGTGCGAGCACCCGGATACACTACGCAGGTGAGGGTTTCTTGATCGACTCGCACGCGCACCTGGCGATGTTCCCCGAGCCCGAGCGGCGCGCGGCTCTGGAGCGCGCCGGAGAGGCGGGGGTGCACGCGGTCCTCGTGCCCGCAACGGGCAGGGAGGACCTCGAGCTGGTGGCCGAGCTCGCCGGCCTGCACGAGGGCCGCGTCTTCGCCGCGATCGGTTTTCACCCCCACGAGGCCGCCACGTGCGACGCGGCCTGGAAGCGCAGGGTGGAGAGGCTGCTGGAGTCCCCCGGGGTGGTCGCGGTGGGGGAGATCGGCCTCGACTACCACTACGACCTCTCTGCGCGGGAGGACCAGCGCGCGGTTTTCGCCTGGCAGCTCGGCCTGGCCCGGGAGCGCGGGATGCCGGTGGTTCTGCACCACCGCGAGGCATGGGAGGACTTTCTCGCCGCGCTGGACGCCGTGCCGGGGGTCCGCGGGGTGGCGCACTCCTTCACCGAGGGTGAGGGGGGCGTCATCGAGGTGACCGGCAGGGGCCTGTTCGTCGGGATCTCCGGGATGGTCACCTTCCCGCGCGGCGACAACGTCCGCGAGGCCGCCAAAGCGGTGCCGACCGGGCGGCTGCTGGTTGAGACGGACAGCCCCTATCTGGCGCCGGTGCCGCACCGCGGCAAGCGCAACGAGCCGGCGTACGTCCGGCTGGTCGCCGAGACGGTCGCACGAGTGCGGGAGCTCGCCGTCGAGGCGCTCGAGGCGGAGACCGACGCCGCCTTTCGCGGACTTTTTCTCGCTGCCCCGTGATCAAACGCGGGGGTCAAGGGATCCAGAGCGCGATGCCCGTGGGGTCTGTCGAGCTGCCGTCCACCACCGTGGCGTAGGAGACGATGCTCGCCCCGGCCGCCAGCGTACGGACCTCGGCGAACGCACTGGCGTACCCGGAGGGTAGGGCGAGAGTCTTCTGCACCCAGCGTTGGGGGGGCACGACCACGGTCAGCGTTCCGATCTGCGTGCCGGCGTTGCTGAAGAAGCGCACCTCTACACCGGCGGATACCTGGCTTGCGTTCAGGAGCTCCAGGTTGGTCCTGTACTGGCCGTCGCTCCGCAGGGAGCCGAGGTACCCGACCTGGTTGAAGGCGAGGCCCTGGCTCGCTTCCGTGCCCACGTAGGCCTGCCCGTACGTCTTGACCGTGGTTGCGTCCGTGACCTGGGAGTAGGTGCGGGAGAGCGCCAGCACCTGCTGGGTGCTCTCCACCGCGATCATCCCCTTGTCCTTGGTGATCCCGAAGAGGGTGTCCAGCACGTCCGTCCAGGTGATCTGCTGGTAGGGGCCGAGCGTGAGCGTGACCGGGGTAGGGAAGCGGCTTCCGTAGAAGGTCAACCTCAGGGAGGCGGACGCCGCGCCGGCGGTGAGCACGGTCAGGTCGGTGTACCAGTAGGCGGGAGGGAAGCCGGGGGTGCGGGCGACGCCCGAGACGTAGTAGGTGCGGCCATAGCTGACCGGGCACGCCGGGGTGTAGCTCACCTGCACGGCCTGCGACCAGCCCGATGAAGTCCCGCAGCTTGTGTTGGAGCGCACCAGCAGATAGAGCGTCGCGGGGCTTGTCTGGGTGCTGGAGTAGTTGAGGTTCGTGCTGGAGGTGGCGTACGAGGAAGGGCTGCCGAAGGATGGGTCGGTCGCCACCTGCACCGTGTAGGAGGTCGCCGCTGCGACCGCGCCCCAGCTCAGCACGAGCTGCGCCCCGGAGCACACCGAGCTCACGTTGGACGCGACGTTTCCGGGCACGTCCGGAGCCGTGCACGCCAGCTGGTTCAGCGCCTGGTCCGCGAGCACGAGGTTGCGCGTGATGTCGTTGCGGGTGTCCGTGACGGGCTGCCCGCTTCCCCTGACGGCTTCACGGATCGCTGCGCCGGAGGCCGAGGGTTGAGCCTGGGAGAGCAGAGCCACGACGCCGCTGGCGTATGGAGCCGACGCCGAAGTGCCGCCGAGGCAGCTCTCGTAGCCGCCGCCCAAGAGCGGGACGATGGTGCAGTGGGACGGCGCCCAGACGTCCAGCTTCGTTCCCGAGTCGGAGTAGCAGGCCACCTGCCCTGCACCCGTCACGAACTGGCTGCACCCGGACGAGCCGTTGCACTGCTGTGCGTCGGGGAAGTCGTACTGGCCGCTGATCGAGGAGCTGTAGACGGCGCCCACGGCGAGCGACGTGGAGATGCACGCCGGCCACGCCACGCCGTTGGTGCACCCGCCGTTGCCGGCCGAGACCGAGGAGACCACGTTGGCGTTGAGGAGCTGCTGAAAGGCGTCCACCAGAGGCCAAACGGTAGGATCGTCGCACGGCTGAGACGGCACGGCGTCGGAGCCGGAAGCGCTGCTGTCGTAACCGCCCAGTGAGAAGTTCGCCACCCGGATGTTGTACGGGTTGCCGCCGGCGATGCTCGCGAGGATCGCGTTGATCCCGCCGAGGATCTGCGAGTCGTTGCCGCTGCCATTGCTGTCGAGGATCTTCACCGAGAGGATGGTGGCGGCCGGAGCGACTCCGATCGCACTCGGGTTGACCCCGATCGCCGCCGCAATGCCGGCGACCTCGGTTCCGTGCCCTTCGTCGTCCTTGGCATAGTTCGGGTCGCTCGTGGTCCGGAAGGCGTCGTAGAGCGCGATTGTCTTCGTCCCCAGCGGCGCCAGCTCCGGGTGGGTGTAGTCAACACCCGTGTCGAGGATCGCGATCCCGATTCCGGTCCCGCTGTAGGGCGGCTGGATCGCGCCGACGTTCATGACGCCCCGTCCGGCGACGTCCAGCTTGTGCACGCGGTGGTTGACGGCGATACCCTCCACGCGGGGATCTGCCGCGAGGAGAGCAAGGGCCGATGCGGGGGCGGCGGCGTAGACAGTAGCCAGGTGCGAGTAGCGCTGCAGAATCCGCACCCCGGAGGGTCTGTAGTCGCGCTCGATGCCGTCGCCGGTCTCCGCGATCCACTGCAGCCGGGCCGGGGCCCCCGGTGAGGCCGCCGACAGCGGCGCCGCCTCGCGCGTGCGGAAAGAGATCAGGAAGTCCAGGTTCCCACTGCTCCCGGCCGCGGCTGCCAGGAGCTCAGGGGCGACCTTGCCGGCCCAGGCCCGATTTTCGCCCGCGTCGCGTGCGAGAGGCACGGATTGAGCACCGGCCTGTCCTCGAGGGGAGAAGGCTTGCGGTAGAGGTGCGGCCGGCGCGAAGCGAACGGTCGCGGCCGCGACGAGCAGCGCCAGTATTGCTGTCTGGATCCTTTTCCGGTTCTTTCCGTTCATCGTAACCTCACGTCGACCACAGCTTACTCCTCGTCCCGAGAACCTGCGGCTGGAATAGGCCATTCCGGGACACGCGGTGTGCGGCCACTGGCGTCGCACGTGGTGGCAGAGGCTGTATTATCTGCAGGCCGTGCTCCGCCGCGCAAGGTGGCTGGCGTGCTTCAGCGGAAGCCACGGCAAGATTTCGGGAGGACGTTGCACGAGCTTTCGATCGCGCAGGAGATCTACAGGACCAGCCGGGCCGCCGTGGCGGCGCACGGGCCGGGGCGCCTGGAGCGCGTGAAGGTCGCCGTCGGCGAGCTCACCGCGATCGAGCCCGACCTTCTCACGTTCGCGTGGGAGGCGCTCACCGGCGGTGGGCCCGACGCCGGGAGCCTCCTCGAGGTGGAGTGGCACCCCGCCCGCCAGTTCTGCGCCGCGTGCAACGCCGAAAAGCCCAGGGCGCAAGGGACATGGCTGCGCCTCTGCCCCGACTGCGGCCAGGCGCTGCAGGTCTCCGGGGGCCAGGAGCTGGACGTGCTGCAGGTGGCGTTCCTGCCGGACGGCGCCGGTGGCGGCGAACTGGAAGAGGGGAAGGGTGGTCATGGCTGAGGTCGTGGACGTACGCGCGCGGGTGCTGGCCGCCAACGAGGAGGAGGCGGCGCGGCTGCGGAAGGGCTTTGCGGCGAGCGGCGCGCTGGTGCTCAACCTGATCTCCTCGCCCGGTTCGGGCAAGACCACGCTGCTGGAGGCCACCGTGCGCGCATTCGGCGGGCGCCTGCGCCTCGCGGCGATCGAGGGCGACATCGCCACCGAGCGGGACGCCGACCGCCTGCGGGCGCTCGGCATCCCCGCGGTGCAGATCCTCACCGGCGGCGCCTGCCACCTGGACGCGCGGCAGGTGCGGAAGGTCATGGACGAGGCGCACTTCCCCGGCGTCGACATCCTCTTCATCGAGAACGTCGGCAACCTCATCTGCCCGACCTCCTACGACCTGGGCGAGGACTTCAAGGTCGCGCTGCTCTCGGTCGCGGAGGGTGACGACAAACCTTTCAAGTACCCGGCGATCTTCGCCCGGGCCGAGGTGACCGTGGTAACCAAGGTGGACCTGCTCCCCCACGTGAGCTTCGACGTCGCGGCGGTCAGGGAGCAGCTTGCCTCTCTGAACCCCGCCGGCGAGGTCGTGCTCACTTCGGCGCGCACCGGCGAAGGGATTCCGGAGTGGTGCGCGCTGCTCGAGCAGCGGCTCGCGGGCAAGCGCAGGGCGAGGGCGTGACCACCAGCGAGCGACGGCGGCTGCGTCTCGTCTGCCGGGGCGTCGTGCAGGGCGTGGGCTTCCGGCCGGCGGTGCACCGCCTGGCCTCCTCGCTCGGCCTCGGCGGGTTCGTGTTCAACGGCCCCGAGGGGGTCGTGGTCGAGGTGGAGGGGCCGGACGAGACAACGCGAGCGTTTGCCGAGCGCCTGCCGCGCTCGCTGCCACCGCTCGCGCGCATCGACGAGATGGAAACCGCCACGGTTGAACCCACGGGCGAGACCGTCTTTGCCGTGCTCGCCTCCCAGGAGGGGCGCCGCCGCCGGGCGCTGGTGCCTCCCGACGCGGCGATCTGCCCGGACTGCCGGGCCGACATGGAGGACCCGGGCAACCGCCGCCACAACTATCCGTTCACGACCTGCACCAACTGCGGGCCGAGGTTCACGCTCGTTCACACACTCCCCTACGACCGGGAGCGCACCTCGATGGCGTGCTTCCCGCTCTGCCCATCCTGCCGGAGCGAGTACGAGGAAACGACCGACCGCCGCTTCCACGCCGAACCGGTGTGCTGCCCGGCATGCGGTCCCCGGCTGTGGCTGCAAGACCAGGGGACAGGGCACAGAGCACAGGGGACAGAGGCCCTTCGAGAAGCGCGGGAGGCGCTGGAGCGCGGCGTGATCGTGGCGGTGAAGGGGTTCGGCGGATTCCAGCTCGCCTGTCGGGCCGACGACGAGGCGGTGGTCGCGCAGTTGCGCGAGTGCAAGAGGCGGCCGACGAAGCCGTTCGCGGTGATGGTCCGTGACCTCGCGACCGCCCGCAGGCTGGTCGCCCTCGAGCCGGAGGACGAGGCGCTGCTCGCCTCACCTCGGGCGCCGGTGCTGCTCGCGCCGCGGCACCCGGGCTCCGGCGTCGCGCCTGGGGTCGCGCCGGGGCTTGCCGACCTCGGCGTCATGCTCCCGACCACCCCGCTGCACGTGGAGCTGTTTCGCGGCGCCGGTTTCGACGTGCTGGTCATGACCTCGGGCAACGTCAGCGACGAGCCGATCTGCCGCGGGAACCGGGAGGCGCTGGCGCGCCTCGGATCCATCGCAGATCTGTTCCTTCTCCACGACAGGGACGTCGTCCGACGGGCCGACGACTCGGTCGTCCGCACGGGTCCCGGAGGGCCCGCGCTGGTGCGCCTGGGCCGCGGCTACGTGCCCGAGGCGCTGCCGCTGCCGGTCGCCGCGCCGCACCCGGTCCTGGCGCTCGGCCCTTTCCTCCAGGTCACCGTCTGCCTGGCCGTTGGTGAGGAGGCGTTCTGCTCCCAGCACGTGGGGGACCTGGACAGCGAGCCGGCGCGGAGGTTCCTGGCGGAGGCCGCGCGAGGACTGGAGGAGTTTCTGGAGGCCACCGGCGAGCTGGTGGTGGTGGACCCCCACCCGGACTACCCGAGCACCTGGCTCGGCACGGAGTTGGCCCGTGACCGGGGCGCGCGGCTGCTCGCCGTCCAGCACCACCTGGCTCACGCGGCGGCGGTGCTCGCAGAGCACGGGCGCTTCCCCGAGCCCGGGCAGGCCGCCGCGGCGGTGGCCCTGGACGGCACGGGGTGGGGTCCCGACGGGGTGGCCTGGGGCGGGGAGTGGCTCCTGCTGGACGGCGAGCTTGGGTGGCGTCGCCTGGCAAGCCTCGAGCCGCTGCCGCTGGTCGGCGGTGAGGCGGCCGTGCGCGAGCCCTGGCGCGTGGCGGCAGCGGCGCTCGTGAAGGCGGGCGCTGCGGAGCTGCTCCCGCGGCTCCCGATGGCTGGCCAGGTGTCGCCCGACAACCTCGCCCTGGTCGCGGAGCTGGCCGGCCAGGCGGGTTGGCCGCGGGCCACCGGGGCGGGGCGGGTTTTCGAGGCGGCCGGGGCGCTGCTGGGGCTGGCACCGGTCAACGGCTACGAGGGCGAGGCCGCCGCGCGCCTGGAGGCGCTGGCCGCGGGGGCCTCGGGCCCGGTGGGGACGTGGCCGGAGGTCCGCCTGAGCGACGACGGCCCGCTCCCGAGCGCGGCGCTGCTGGCGGAAGCGGCCCAACGGAGGGTCGCTGGCGAGGACGCGGCCCTCGTGGCGGCCGGCTTTCACGCGACGTTCTGCCGCCTGGCCGTGGAGCTGACGGAAAAGGTGGTACCGGCCGGCGTCCGGGTGGTAGCCTTGGGCGGGGGGTGCCTGGTGAACAGGTTCCTCCGCCGTGGCTTGGGGGAACAGCTTGCCGCTCGAGGCTACGAGCCGCTCCTGCCGGTGAGATTGCCGGCCGGTGACGGGGGGCTCTCGTACGGACAAGCGGTGGTGGGCGTGGTCGCCGCCGCGCGCGGCGTCGAGCCGCAGCTGAAAGGAGCACACTGATGTGTCTGGCCGTGCCGCTGAAGCTGATCGAACGCCGTGAGACGCTCGGCGTCGCCGAGATCGACGGGGTTCGCCGCGAAGTATCGCTGATGCTGCAGCCCGACGCGCAGCTGGGGGATTACGTGCTGGTCCACGCCGGCTACGTGATCGGGACGGTGGACGAGGCGGAGGCGCAGGCGACGATCGAGCTTCTCCGCCAGGTGGCCGACGCGATGGGGACCTGGTGAACTCGGGCTCCCCGTACGGCGACCCGAAGGCGGTGGCGGGGCTCGTCGGCCGCGTGACGAAGGCGGCCGAGACGCTTCCGCGCCGCGTCACGCTCATGGAGGTCTGCGGCACCCACACGAACGCCATCGCCGCCGCCGGTCTGCGGCGCCTCCTCCCGCCGAAGGTGCGGCTGATCGCCGGCCCCGGCTGCCCGGTGTGCGTGACGCCCGTGGGGTACGTGGACCGCGCGGAGGCGCTCGCGCGCCGGCCGGGCACGATCGTGACCACCTTCGGGGACCTGGTTCGGGTCCCCTCCAGCCGCGGCAGCCTGGAGCGGGTGCGTGCCGAGGGCGCCGACGTGCGCATCGTCTACTCGCCCCGCGACGCCCTGCAGATCGCCCGCGAGAACCCGGGAAGCACCGTGGTGTTTCTCGGGGTGGGGTTCGAGACAACGGTGCCCACGGTGGCCGGGGCGCTCGCGGAGGCGGAGAGCGACGGTGTCCGCAACTTCCTGATCCTCTCCGGGCACAAGATCATGCCGCCCCCGATGCGGGCGCTGGCCCGCGACCCCGAGGTGCAGGTGGATGGCTACCTGCTCCCGGGTCACGTCTCCGTGATCACCGGCTCGAACGCCTTCGCCTTCGTGGCCGAGGAGTTCGGCATGCCGGCCGTCGTCGTGGGGTTCACCCCCACCGACGTGCTGCGGGGGGTGGAGGCGCTCGTCGGGTGCCTGGCGGCCGGGAAGCCCGAGGTCATCAACCTCTACTCCCGGGTGGTCAGGCCCGAGGGGAACACCACCGCGCAGGCGCTGGTGGAGAGCTTCTTTGTGACCGCCGACGTCGTCTGGCGAGGCCTGGGCAGCATCCCCGGCTCCGGACTGGCGCTGCGCCCCGAGTTCGCCCGCCGCGATGCGGCGCTCATCGAGGTCGAGGTGCCGGAGCCGGTGGAGCCGGAGGGGTGCCGGTGCGGGGAGGTTCTCAAGGGCAGCATCGACCCGCCCGAGTGCCCGCTCTTCGCCACCGCGTGCACGCCGACCTCGCC
>JALHTD010000223.1 GCA_022865555.1 Thermoanaerobaculaceae bacterium
CCTCGCGGGAGCCGAGCAGGGGTTCCTCGCGACCACAGGAGTATTCGACTTCCTGCTCAACTCCGACGCCGGGGGAAGCTACTCCGAGACGCCCGCGACCAACCAGCTGGTGGGCGCGGCGGTCGCCGTGCAGCGGGGCAGGAGGTTCGACCTCTACCTCTCCAAGGTGATCCCGACCGGCGGAAGTTTTGCCATCGGCTGGGCGAACACGCGCTCCTCGACCAACTCCACCTTCTACTTCCTGAACCCGGCGTACGACTCGGGCCTCACGTTCTCAATCTCGCAGTCGTTACTGCGGGGGTTCGGAACCGATGTGACCCGCGCCCCGATCGAAGTGGCGAGGCGCTCCAGGGAGATCTCGCGGGTCCAGTTCGAACAGGTCGTCATCGCAACCGTACAGGCGGTGGACAGCGCTTACTGGAACCTCATCTACGCCATCGACAACCTCAAGGTGAAGCAGCACTCCCTGAAGCTGGCCCAGGACCTGCTGGACCAGACCCGCACGCGGGTTCGCATCGGCACATCGGCGCCCATCGACATCGTGCAGTCCGAGGCCACGGTCGCATCGCGCGAGTTGGACATCATCGTGGCCGAGAACCAGCTGGAGAACGCGGCGGACCTCCTGAAGGACCTGATGGGCTTCGAGAACCCGCAGGACTGGAACAGCCGCGTCGTGCCGACGGATGCTCTCGAGGTGACGACCACTACGGCGGAGCTCGAGCAGTCCATTGCGGAGGCCCTGCAGCGCCGGCCCGACCTCCGGCAGCGGGAGCTCGAGACGGAGATCGACCAGATCAACGTGCTGACGGCGCGCAACGCCGTCCTGCCCCAGCTCAACCTCGGGTTGAACTACGGGCTCACCGGGGTTGGGGGTACCCAGACGATCGTTGACCCGGAGACGGGCGAGGTCACCGGGACCATCCCCGGCGGCTGGAACGATGCGCTCACGCAGATCTGGAACCGTGACTACAACCAGTGGTCTGCCGGGATCACGTTCTCGTACCCGCTCGGGAACACGACGGCCAGGGCCACCCTGGCCCAGCAGCGCTTCGCCCTCAGCGCCTCCAAGCAGAACACCGCGTTGGCACAGCAGCGGATCATCGGGGAGGTCCGGATTGCGGTCCGAGGGCTGGAAGCCAGCGCCAAGGCGATCTCGGCGGCCGTGAAGTCGCGGGAGCTGGCGGAGCGCAACCTGGACGCGGAGCAGAAGAAGTACCTCAACGGGATGTCCACCGCGTTCCAGGTGGTCAAGATCCAGGACGACCTGGCGTCGGCGCAGGCGTCGGAGCTGCAGGCGCGGGTGTACTACCGGCAGGCGGAAGCGGTATACCGGACCGCGGTGGGATCCCTGCTTGATTCCACCGGCGTCGCCATCAGGGACGAGGCGCAGCCCAAGGAGCCGCACGCCGGGTTGAAGGACGTCAACTGGCTCAAGTACTCGAACTACATCAAGAGCGAGGCCGCTGCTCCGGTCACGAAGCAGTGAGGCAGGGGAAGGGGACGGCTCGTGCTGATTGAGATCCGGGACCTCGTCAAGCTCTACGAGATGGGGGACATGCAGGTGCGAGCCCTGGACGGCGTCAGCGTCGACGTCGACCGTGGTGAGTTCGTGGCCGTCATGGGCCCTTCGGGTTCGGGCAAGTCCACGCTCATGAACCTGATCGGCTGCCTCGACACCCCCACGTCGGGCACCTACCGGCTCAACGGCCAGGAGGTTTCTCGCCTGGACGACGACGAGCTGGCTCGCATCCGAAACAAGGAGATTGGCTTCGTGTTCCAGACGTTCAACCTGCTCTCCCGAACCTCGGCTCTCGAGAACGTCGAAGTGCCCCTCGTCTACGCCGGGGTGGCGAGGCACGAGCGGCACCGGCGCGCCAAGGAGATCCTCGAGCAGTGCGGGCTCGGGGACCGCATGCACCACCAGCCCAACGAGCTCTCGGGCGGGCAGCGCCAGCGGGTCTCTGTGGCGCGGGCGCTCGTCAACAACCCCTCGATCCTCCTGGCCGACGAGCCCACCGGCAACCTCGACTCCCGCACAGGCGAGGAGATCATGCTGCTGTTCGACGAACTGAACCGGGGCGGAAACACGATCGTGCTGGTCACACACGAGGAGGACATCGCGCGTCACGCCCGCAGGACGGTGCGCCTGCGCGACGGCCAGGTCGTCGAGGAGCGCCACACCTGAAGAAAGTGAAGAGTTAAGAGTGAAGAGTGAGGAGTGAACGGGTTGGCGCTTGCCGGATAATTGCTGCTCGTCCCAGGGCTTCCCCGGAGTTAGTTTCCCTGCTCGCAGCTCTCAACTCTTCCCTCCTGACTCCCGGCTGTTAGCTCCTAACTCTTAACTCTCCACTCTTCACTCTGAACTTTCCCGGTCTGGTGTGGCAGACTACGGGCGTGAAAACGACCTGGACGCCCCGTGCCCTGGTCGTGGGGAGCGGCCTCGCGGGGCTCGAGTGTGCGCTGGGGCTGGGCACCCGCGGCTGGCAGGTGGACGTGCTCAGCCCGGGCAGGGTGGGGCGAGACGGGGCAACCCACAGGCTGCATGCGCTGGCGCCGTGGGTTCTCCTCACCGCGCCGTGGGTCCGCGGGGACAGCCCGGAGCGCTTCCTTGCGGATCTCAAGCGGCGCGGGCAGGGGGACGAGCGCGACGGTCTCGCCGAGGTGCTGGCTGCAGAGGCGCATCCCGCAGCGCGGCACCTGATCGAAACGCTCGATCTGGTACCTGTCGAGCCCGAGCCTGCCATTCTTCCGGGCGACGAGGTGCCTCGGGGGATGCGGTGCCTGCCGCGTAACCGCCACGTGCTCCTGGCACCGCTCTTGAAGCGATGCGAGGCGGCAGGCGTGCGGTTGCGCGGACGCACGCTGGCGGTGGGTCTCCTCGCCCAAGCGGGACGCGTTACCGGCCTGCTGATAATCGACCGCGGCCGCGGAACGCCGGAACGACTCTACGCGGATGCGGTGGTGCTCGCGTGCGGCGGAGTGGGAGCGGTCTTCCCGGTGACCACGGCGCCGCGCTGGACCAGGGGCAGCGGGCTGGCCCTGGCGTCGGCCGGAGGAGCGCTCCTGCACCGGCCCGAGCTGACGCAGGCGCTGCCGGTGACCGCCACTCCGCCGATGTTCTTCCCGACCTCGGCCGCCCTGCTCTCGAGCGGGATCCAGGTCAACGGCCACGCGATGGCTCCCGGTCGCGACCTCGAGGCCGTCACCTGGGAGATCGCCGAGGCCTTGCGAAGAGGAGCGCCGGTCTCCCTCGATGCCTCGTCGGAAGGTGCAGCGATGCTCCCGCCGCGCGCGCGGGAGGCTGCGGCGTTCCGCGGTGAAGGCAGGGTGGCGCTGACTCTCGCGATGCACCACGCGATCGGAGGGGTGGCTACCGACGCCTGGGGCCGGACGTCGCTCCCGGGTCTCTACGCCTGCGGAGAGGCGGCGGGCGGTGTGCAGGGGCGCCGGCGGACGATGGGTACCGGCCTTCTCGAGGCAACGATCTTCGGCAAGCGGGCGGCGCGCGCCGCGTCCGGCGACATCGTTCGCACGGGACCTGGGGCGGCCGCCGGCGAGGTCCTGGCGCCGCCGGTCCCGCTCGACCCGGCCGTGCTCGAGGAACGCCTCGACGCGCTCATGGGTCCGCTCGTGGCAGTGCGGCCGGCCGAGGCCGTGGCCTCAGCCCTTCGCGAGATCGGGGGTTGGCCCGTGAAAGAAGGGGAAGGCGTGGACGAGAAGGGCGCGCTGGCCGGCATTCGTCGGCAGGCGGCGATCGCGCTTCTTTCCGGTGAGAACGCGCGGAGCCGAGTGAGCGGGATGGTGGTAGGGTTGCGTGCGGGAGCGCAAGACCCTTAGGGAGAGTGTATGGAGCAGGAACTGGTCAACGTGAAGCTCAACCCGGAGGAGTGGAAGCTGGTCGCCGGGCTGCGGGACATTCCGTCGAGCCCTTTGCGGGACCTCATGCAGGAGATGATGGTCGCCCTGGTCGACTACGTACGCGAGCCCCGGTGCGCTGAGATCCAGGCCGACGGGGTGCCGTGCGAGACGCCGGCAGCGGACTGCGAGCAGTGCCTCAGGGTCAAGGAGCTGCTCTTCACGCTGCGACGCGGAATCGCGAAGGCCTGAAGCGCCTCCGGCGGGCGCCTCATCCGGGGACGAAAACGCCTCCGACCGATGTTGATGCCGAAAGGAAAGCGGAGCATGGCGACCAAGGAAAGGCCGGCGATTCCCGAAAACCACCCCCTCCCGGTGGGGCCCTGTACGGTGGTGATCTTCGGCGCTTCCGGGGACCTCACCAAGCGGAAGCTGGTACCCGCGATCTACAACCTGGCGCGGGAGCGGCTCCTGCCGGACTCCTTCGCGGTCGTGGGCGTCGCCACCTCGCAGCTCAGCGTCGAGGCGTTTCGCGAGCGACTCGACCGTGAGGGGCGCGAGCACGTGTCCGGGGAGCTCGATCCGACGATCTGGGAGTGGCTGCTCTCCCGCGTCACGTACCTCCCGGGCGACTTCCGGGATCCGGGCACCTACGACCGTCTGGCCGCGACGCTCGCCCAGGTGGACGCCGAGCGCAAGACGGGGGGGAACTTCATCTTCTACCTGGCGACGCCGCCGACCCTGTTCGGTGCGATCGTCCGGAAGCTTGCGGAGGCGAGCCTCGTGAGGGAGGAGGCGGGCCGCTTCCGTCGCATCGTGATCGAGAAGCCCTTCGGGACGGACCTGGACTCGGCGCGCGCGCTCAACCGCGAGCTGACCGAAAGTGCGGACGAGGGCCAGATCTACCGGATCGACCACTACCTGGGCAAGGAGACGGTCCAGAACATCCTGGTCTTCCGATTCGCCAACGGGATCTTCGAGCCGATCTGGAACAGGCGCTACATCGACCACGTGCAGATCACGGTGGCGGAGGAGCTGGGTGTGGAGCAGCGGGGCGCATACTACGAGGGAGCGGGAGCGCTTCGCGACATGTTCCCGATCCACCTCTTCCAGCTCCTCGCGCTGACCGCGATCGAGCCTCCGATCTCCTTCGCCGCGGATGCCGTGCGCGACGAAAAGACCAAGGTTCTCCGCGCCATCAAGCCGCTGACCGGCGAAGAGGTGCTCACCAGCACCGTGCGCGGGCAGTACGGCGAGGCGGTGACGCAGGGAGGCCGGCTCGCGGCGTACCGCGCCGAGCCGAAGGTCGCAGCCGGCTCTGCCACCGAAACCTACGTCGCGGCGAAGCTCTTCATCGACAGCTGGCGCTGGGCCGGCGTTCCGTTCTACCTGCGCTCGGGCAAGCGGCTGGCTAGACGCCAGTCCGAGATCGCCATCCAGTTCAAGCGCGCGCCCCTCGTGCTCTTCCGGGACACCTCTGTCTCTCGTCTGGACCCGAACGTGATGGTGATCCGGATACAGCCGGAAGAGGGAATCTCGGTGCGCTTCGGCGCCAAGGTCCCGGGGCCGTCCGTGCGCGTCGGCAACGTCGATATGGACTTCCTGTACGAGGACTACTTCGGCGCGACGCCCTCCACCGGCTACGAGACCCTCCTGTACGACTGCATCAACGGGGACGCGACGCTGTTCCAGCGGGCCGACAGCGTGGAGGCCGGATGGCAGGCGGTCATGCCGATCCTGGACGTCTGGAGCGCGATTCCGCCGCGCGCCTTTCCGAACTATGCCGCCGGCTCGTCGGGCCCGGCCGAGGCCGACCAGCTCCTGGCACGCGACGGACGGGCGTGGCGCTCGCTGGGGTGAGGAGCCCGTTCGCCGGCGCCTCCCCGGCTCATCCCAGGTCGAACTTGACGCCCTGGGCCAGCGGGAGATCGGCCGACCAGTTGACCGTGCAGGTCTGGCGCCGCATGTAGGCCTTCCAGGCGTCGGAGCCGGCCTCCCGGCCGCCGCCCGTCTCCTTCTCGCCGCCGAAGGCGCCGCCGATCTCCGCACCCGACGTCCCGATGTTGACGTTGGCGATCCCGCAATCGGAGCCCTCGTGAGACAAGAACCTCTCGGCCGAGAGCAGGCTGGTCGTGAAGATGGCCGACGATAGCCCCTGCGGAACCTCGTTGTGGATCGCGACTGCCTCCGCTAGGTCCTCCACCTCGTAGACGTAGAGGATCGGCGCGAACGTCTCCTCCTCTGCGATCGCCAGCCCCTGGCGCGCCTTCACGATCGTCGGTTCCACGAACCAGCCGGGACGGTCGACGCGGTTCCCGCCGGCCACGATCTCGCCGCCCTGCTCGCGCACCTTCGCGAGGGCGGCCATCATGTCCTTCACGGCGGCCTCGTTCACCAGCGGCCCCATCAGGGTGCCGGGCTCGAGCGGGTCCCCGATCGGCACCGAGCGGTACGCCTTCACCAGCCGCTCGAGCAGCTTCTTGTGGATCCCCTTCTGGACGATCAGGCGACGCAGGGTGGTGCAGCGCTGGCCGGCGGTGCCCACGGCCGCGAACAGGATGGCACGCAGTGCGAGGTCGAGGTTCGCGTCGTCCATGACGATGATCGCGTTGTTGCCTCCCAGCTCGAGGATCGAGTGGCCGAAACGGCCCGCCACCGACGTCGCCACCTTGCGCCCCTGGAGGGTCGAGCCGGTGAACGAGATCAGCGGCACGCGCCGGTCGTCCACGAGGCGCTGGCCGACCTCGCCCCCGCCACCGATGACAAGGTTGAAGATCCCCTCGACGCCGAAAGCCGCCATCACCCGGTTGCAGATGTGCTGGACGGCGATGCCGCAGAGCGGTGTCTGCGAGGACGGCTTCCAGACCACGGTGTCGCCGCACACCGCCGCGATCGCGGCGTTCCAGGACCAGACCGCGACCGGGAAGTTGAAGGCGGAGATGACCCCGACCGGACCGATGGGGTGCCACTGCTCGTACATGCGGTGCCGCGGGCGCTCCGAGTGCATCGACAGGCCGTAGAGCTGGCGGGAGAGGCCGACCGCGAAGTCGCACATGTCGATCATCTCCTGCACCTCGCCGAGACCCTCGGAAAGGATCTTTCCCATCTCCAGCGACACCAGCCTGCCGAGCGCATCCTTGTGCACCCTCAGCTCGTTCCCCAGCGAACGCACCAGCTCCCCGCGCTTGGGGGCGGGAACCATGCGCCAATTCAGGAAAGCCTCGTGGGCAAAGGTCGCCACCCGCTCGTAGGTGGCTCCGTCTGCCTGCCTCACCGTGGCGATGACCTCACCGGTGGTCGGGTTGACCGACTCCAGCTCGGCGCCCTTGCCGGTGATCCAGCCGCGCCCGCAGGCGCCGGGGTTGGTTGCTTCGATGCCCAGGCTCTTCAGGATGTCGCTCGTGTGCATGAGTCCCTCCGGGGCTTGTTCCGCCCTTCACGAGGGGCCATTCTACTGGCTGAGACGCGATTCGGGAAGGGGGAGGGGAGAGCCGCTACCCTACGAGCCGCCGTCTAGCACGTCCAGGTCGCCGGGGGCAAAGCGCAGGGCCGCGTGGAGCCGGAGCGACTCCTCGCGCGACAGCGTCGCGAACGTGGAGGTTGCCGTCGCGATGAGGTCGCCGCGCCGGGAGCGAGCCTCGCCCACGGCTCGGACGTACGGACCCCAGGAGGAGAGTGCCCGGCCGGTGAGCTCGATGGTCTCCCCGAGCCTGGCGGGCGCCTTGAACCGTACCGAAAGCTCGCCCGTGATGCAGTAGGCTCGGCGCTCGACCGCACAGGCCCAGGCGAGGCACTCGTCGAGGAGGGCGGAGAGGATGCCGCCGTGGAGCCGCCCGGCGTAGCCGGTGTGCTCGGCGCCGGGGAGGAAGCGGCCCACAACGCAGCGCCGCTCCTCGTCCCACTCCCAGCGCATGGCAAGGGCGCCTGGGTTGACCTCCCGGTCTCCGCACACCGGGCAGGCGGGGTAGGACGGAAAGGTTCGGATCACGGGCGAATCGTAGCATCGCGGGCGCACTCTTCTGTTTCACTGCGTGAGGCTTTTTCTTGCCCCGCGGGCTATGAGCGGTCGCTCGGGCTGCGCATCGAGCGCAGCCCTCCGACCCGCCTGCGCGTGCGACCGAGCAGGGACGTCCCGCGGTGGGGCCCCTCGCTGTTCGTA